>JAUVLU010000079.1 GCA_030600585.1 Candidatus Cloacimonadota bacterium
CATTTTACCAATTATCCAAACATAAAGCACAAAAAAAACGATGCGGATAGAACCTGCAAAGAGATTGAAATAGATATTTCCCTTACCAAGATTCATCCATTCAGCGATCTGATATGGTAAGAATGCGAACAAAACAAAAGCCAAACCGAAAGCAAAAACATAACTTATTACTTCTTCAAATTTCTTACGAAACTCAGATTTCTCTTTTTTATCCTTTTTTGGTTTTTCATCTTCCCAGTCCAGTTCAGCTCGGCTAGCAGAAAAATTCAAAGTTTTTATTCCAATTATCATCATTTCAATCAGTGATGCAAATCCTCGAATTATCGGAAATCCCAGAAATTTATTCTGTTTTGTTTTACTGATAAATCCGGTTTTTTTTATTTCAATGCTTTTATCTTTTCGGCGGATAGCAGTAGCCAGATTTTTTGGACCTCGCATCATTACGCCTTCAATTACTGCTTGTCCACCAACTTCAATTCGTTTTCTTTCCATTTATTTGTCCCTTAAAAAAAACGCACCACAACAATTTATTGATAGAGTTGTGGTGCGGCAATAACAAGATTTTTATTTTTCTTCTTTAACGTTATATCTTTGGTTGAACTTTTCTATACGCCCTTCTTTGGCTCTTGTTCTTTGTTTACCTGTATAGAAAGGATGACAATTTGAACAGATGTCAACTTTGCTGATCGATGGATCTGTTGATCTTGTCTCGAAAGTATTCCCACATGAACATGTTACGGTTACCTTCTCATATTTTGGGTGAATTCCTTTTTTCATCATCTATCTCCTGATTCATATTAACTTAATAATCACTTTATTAACTTCTGATGTGCAATATTTTTTTCTAAGATTATAGTGTCAATCCATTTATCTTTTCTTTTTATTGGGAAAGCATAGCGGTTTTTATCTCTTCTGCTTTGCTTTTATTATAAAGTAATTCGATAAGCCGGACAGCAAACTCCAGAACTGTTCCTCTGGCTCTGCTTGTAATACAGTTGCCATCCACAACTACACGTTTTTCGATTTCGTCTTTGATAACGAGATCATCTGCTAAAGCGGGATGGGCAGTTGCTTTCTTTCCATCTAATAATCCGTGAAATTGTAATACAACAACCGGAGAAGCACAGATTGCAGCATAATATCTTCCCTCAGCAGCCTGTTTTTTAAGAAGATTGGTAAGGATTTGTGAATCGCGAAGATGTTCTGCACCCGGAAGTCCACCCGGTAAAACTATCAGATCATATTGTTCATTTACACAATCTTCAATAAGTTTATCAGCTATTATTATTGTCCCGCAAGATCCGGTTATTTGCTTTTCATCTACAGAAGCTACGGTAACATCCGCACCTGCCCGCCGCAGAGTATCAATTATTCCAACAGCTTCTAATTCTTCGATCCCATCTGAAATGGGAACTAATACTTTCTTGTTCATAGAATATTCCTACAAATCTCTTTTTCTTCTCTTTCTGCCAATTCCCAGAATGATACTGATTCCCCAGAGTATAAGAATAAGCGGGAATATATCAACGGGACGTCCTAAAAGGCTGAATACGCCTGCTATTAGAGCAACAACTCCTAAAAATATAGTAAAACCGTTTATGCGATAACCTTTTGCATATTTTACAAAATTTAAGCCGAGCAGGATAATGCCGACTCCGAACATGAATGTTCCTTCCGGTACAACCGCATCAGGAAAGAGCCAGATAGCACCAAGCATTACAAGGAATATTCCCCAGCCAATTTTCTCTAATCTTTCCATTTCTCGTTTTTCTTTCATCTTAACTTCAAATATTTCATTCTTTTCTTCCATTTAAAGTATCCTCCTGTTTTTCATAATTTATCTCAAAATTCTTATCAGGCATAAAATTTTCTTTATGCCAGTAAAAGATATATTTATCACTTTCTTCTCGCAAACTGTCCGGCATATAGGAAATTGAGTCAAGCGAAAATTCTTTGGGAAACTCGAGAGTGTAATTTATCTGTGTAAAAGGGATTCCCCATGATTGTGTAGTTGTTAGAATGTATTCTGCTTTTGTTTCTTTCAATTCATGTCTGTAACCTATCCGGTAAATTGCGGTTGTATCAGGTTCAATATGAATGGCGAACGAGATGCCTTTTAGATTATTCCGAATATTTATTTCATTTAAAGTATCTTGAATATTAAACACAAATATTGAATCTGCTTTTCCGTAAGCTTTATCTTGTGGGAATGGATAGAAAAGGCGTCGAGTCATCTCTTTACTACTTGTATTTCTAAAGTAGTATAGACCATTCACATAGAAGTAATTTTCTTCCAGTTTGAAATCCAGATCTTCCTGATAAAATTGTAAATTTTGAGCTTGGATCAATTTGAAAGAAAATAATAAAGTGAATATGATTATATGTTTCAATTATTTAAGGAGTACGCGTTCTCTGCAGCTTTAGCGTAAGAGAAGCATTTTCCTGGATGCAATCTCTTCATCACCAATTATTAATTGATAAAAATATATCCCGCTTCCTACGGGAAGATTATTCTCATCTTTCCCATCCCATAAAATTTGTTGATTTGAAGATTTGTTGATTTGGAGATTTGGGAAAGTTCTTACTTTCTGACCTTTAATATTATATATTTTTATCTCTGCCTGCCGGGGCGTAGCGTAGCGAAGACTGGTGACTGAAAAAGATATTGTAGTTGTGGGATTAAACGGATTGGGATAATTTCCTATAAAATCGGAAAGTATTTCATTATCGTCCACACTTACCGGCACTTCTCCTTCACCAACTAAAGCAATTTCTACTTC
>JAUVLU010000036.1 GCA_030600585.1 Candidatus Cloacimonadota bacterium
AAAACCATAAAATTAATGTTTTAATCTTATCTGTTCCATAAATACTAGTAAATGCTGAATTATTAAAACCATTTAAAAATTTTTTAAAAAATAACACTAAATATTTCATTGGTTCTTTTTTAATATTATTAATAGCACACTGTGAGTAATATTCGTTTAAATCAAACTCACTTAGATTTCTTTTATTTAATTTATAATAACTAATGTCTGCAGTAACACCTGAATTAGGTGTTGTATTACTAGAATTCCCCAACAATAAATTTACACCTGAATTTAAACTAATATAATATCCTTTGTGAATCACATGATAATTTCTAAACATATATGGTAAAATAATTAAAAAAGCACAAAATACAAATATTGTAGAATGAAATATTTTATTTATATTATTAAATTGTTTATTCAAAATCAAATAAACAGTATAAGCAAAAATTGGTATAACAATAAATGCAGAACTAGCTGCTAACAAACCTAAAAGACCTGATATAATTCCTAAATAAATTAAATATCTTTTTTTATAATTTTTAGAAAGCAAAATAAGTAAAATAAAAGATATTAAAAATAACGGTGTTTGAATAGTTTGAGGACACATAATTCCAGTCATATATATATAAGATGGATTACCTAAAGCAAGTATTAATAATATAATTTTAATTAATAATTTATCCTTTAATGAATTCATGATATTAATAAAATGAACTAAGATAACACCTGTTAAAAAATAATTCATTATAAAAATGTATTTAGAAAACATAAAACTTGAGCCAATCCAATATAAAAAGGACAGAATCAAAGGTATAAGAGGTGGTCTAAATGCAGAAGGATTAGACCCATCTATGCTTAACATATGCTTAATAATAATATTTTTACCAATCTCCCAATATTGTTTCTCATCCGAATATATTGGGCTATTATAAAAATGGATAAATATTGTAATTAATCCCATTATGAAAATGATAATATATGGTAATTTTGTTTTAATTTTCATTTTTCTCACTCAAGCCATAAAAACATATTTTTTATCTAAAAAGTATTTTATTGTATACCCAATAATAAGCCCAATGAACCCACCTATTAATTCTCGGTTATCATATGTAAATATTAGTTTAAAAAATACTTCAAATCCCCAAAATATTATTGTTGTAATTACAGCAAAAAGTGTGTAAATAATAATTTGTTTAGAAGTATGCTTCAAACCAGCGTAACTATTTTTAAAAATCGCAAATTTATCAACAATAAATTTAAAAATAAAGCCTGAAATTGTACCTAAAATCAATTGTATTAAGAAAACTGATTCAAAATCGAAAAATTGCATTGAAGTGAATTGTGTATCTCTTAGTAATATCTTTGCTATATATTGTGTAGCCAAATTAATTATAATTGAACAAAATGCAAAAAACATATACAATAAATACATTTTTTTAGAAGAATAATTTTGCAATTTTTAGTGCTCCTTGTTTCCATGGCACACGATGTGAAATCCCAGATTTTTTTTCATACTCTTTATAATTTTTCATATACCAATCAAAATTCCTAAGCAGAGCATTTTTGTTTGAATACTTTGGTTTCCACCCTAGCATCTTTTCTGCCTTTTCAATAGAGACAAATGAATCTTCAACAGCCGTTTCATAAATCCAGGAGTACAAAGGAGAAAGATTTAGCTTTTCTAAAACTCTTAGTGTCCAAATTGCAGGTTTAGCTGGTAGCGGAATAATTTTTTTCCCATGTCCTGCTTTATCTAATACTGCTTGATAATCTTCTTTCATAGTTGTAAAAATTTTAGCTCCAACATTAAAAGTATCATTTGCAATTTCTTTTTTTTTTGTAAGCATCAAGAAAACCGCTTCACATAAGTCTTCAACATCCATAAATTGATATCTATTGTTCCCATTTCCTAAGATTGGGAAATTTTTCCCATCCTTAGCCCATTCGTAAAACATTGCAAATACACCTAATCTCTCTGGACCGATAAAAGATTTTGGTCTTACTATGGGCACTATCATACCTTTATCCCTAAAACTTTTTGCAACATTTTCTGCCTGTACTTTTGCTTCACCATAGTTTCCCACTCCATTTACAGAATCAGTTTCATACAATGGATGATGATCAGGTATACCATAAACTGCAGTTGTAGAAGTATGAATAAATCTTTCTACTTTTTGTCTTTCAGCTTCCTCAAGTAAATTTCGTGTTCCATCAACCTCAGTTGTAATAATATCTTCTTTAGAATAAAGAGGTAAGGCGGCTGCACAGTGTACCACCCAATCTATATCTTTCATCGCTTCTTTAACTTTTTTCTTATTTCGAATATCACCGAGAATAAAGTGTATTGAAGCAATCTCAGGATAATCGAAATCTGCATAATCTATTACTCGAATATCTGAATACCCTTTTTTTATCAGATTCCTAATTAAATTTATACCCATAAACCCAGAGCCGCCAGTAATTAATATCTTCTTTTTAATGGTCATTTTTACTCCTCTATTTCATCAAAAATATAACACCAAATACTATTAAAAGTGTACCAATGATTTTTGAAAAATTAATAGATTCACCAAGAATTATAACAGCTATTATAAGGGTAATGATATATCCTATACTTGTTATAGGTCTTGCAAAACTTACTTCAAAATATTTTAAAACTTTTAACCATACAATAAAACTAATCCCATAAGAACACATTCCTAAATATATCCAATAGTTTTTAAAAAAGTCCAAGTAAAATGTGAACCCTGTAGAATTATTATTATCAACACCAACTTTTAATAATATTTGTCCTACTGCACCAAGTAGAATTGATAGAAATAATAATAAGAATTTTATCATAAGCTCACTTAATTAATAACACTACAATTATTACCCATAATATAACAGAAACAAGAATGTGCTTATCATTAATAAGTTCTTTTTCAGGGTGAGAGCCTCCATCTTTCTTATAAATAATATATAAATATCGGAAAATACCATAAAGTACGATAGGGATTGTATATATCAAATTTTCAATTTCATTATTAATAACCGTATAAAGAGAATATGTAATAATTGTTACTGAAGATAACACTGCTATTATCTGATCCAATAACTTTTCATCATAGTGCTTAATTACTTTTCTTGTAGATTCATTTTGTTTATTTATGTTACTTATAAATTCATGCCTTCTTTTTGAAACGGCCAATAAAAGTGAAAGGAAAAGAACAGATAATATCAGCCAATCAGAAATTAGCACATTGATAGCCAAACATCCAGCAACAACTCGCAAAAGGAAACCGGAAGCAACAATGAAAATATCAAGAATGACAATATGCTTTAGTTTCCATGAATAAAATATATTAATAACCAAATAACTAAGTACAACTCCAAAAACATATTTATTCACAAATAAATAACTAATTATTAAAGCAATTAATGCAAGTAACGAATAAATAACAATCACATTTCTATATGAAAGTTTACCGGAAGCAATTGGTCTGTCTTTTTTTGTAGGATGCGATTTATCAAAATCTTTATCAAAAAGATCATTGAGAAAATAAACGGCACTTGAAGCAAAGCAAAAAGCTAAAAATGTATAAAATACAATTAAATCTTTGCTAAAATCAAGAAAATTTTGTGAAAAGATTAAACCTGCAAGTACAAATAAGTTTTTTATATAATGATTAAATCTTGCCGTTTTAATTATTGCTTTAATCATTTATTTCCCTTACTATTATATTTGTTAAATCAATTTTTCTTATTTTTGTATGAGTTATTAGATTATTCACAGAATTTGTTGTGTACATCACCCTAATATTTTTTAGAATTCCATTGTTGCAATATTTCAAAAAATTATGAGTTACGAAAATATCAATTACAATATTTTTATTAATCTCAATTATTTTTTTTATTGTTTTTACAATTGTGTCACCAGAGCAGATTTCATCATCAAAAATTGTAATATATTTACAATTTCTAATTTCTTCCTTTTGAAAATCTTTTATACTAATTTTAACTTTTTCACTATGTCCTATTCTTATTTTATTAAATGTAGATCCATTTGTTTTAAATTTATTTTTTAAATCAGCAATTCTATGTTGACTTCCTTTATCTGGACCAATAATGAGTGAATTTTCTGTTAATTTTTGATTTAGGATACTTTCAAAAATTTGCTCTTGTTTTATTATATTAAATTCACTATCAAAAGGTAGTTTTTGATTTTCAAAGTGAGGATCAAAAGTAATTATTTTTTCTATTTTATAATTGTTAAAATGGTTTATTATTGTAAATAAGTTTGAACTATAGTTTTCATGCTTATGATTACTTCTCGAATAAGGAAAATAAGGAAAAATTAATTTATTTATTCCAATATTTTTTCTCTTAAGAAAATCAAGTGTGAAAAACAGTCCCCACAAATTTTCATGCAATTTTTCTGACAAATCCGCAATTATACTGATATTATCATTTTCTTTTTCTTCTTCTAATTGATAGATAATATTATCATTGCTAAAATGATATTTCCGAAAATTTACAATTTCTATATTATCGTTTTGGCGAATGTTTGTTAATAGATTTGTTTCTTCACCTATTAATATTACTTTTTTCATAAATTTCCTTAAATTGTTTACTAAAAATCAGATAAATAAAAAGTTCAATAACTCTATAAATTTTGGTCGCCCAAAATTCTTTAAGACCTATAGGTTTTACTTTAATTGTATACATTTGTAATTTGTTTGCAGTATAAATATCGGTAATTAAGTTATCACCAATAAAAACTGAATCTCTCACATCGATATTATTCTCTTTTAAATATTTTTGCAATCTTTTAATTTGTGGTTTTCTAAGTCCTTGTAAAACATCAATATCTTTCGGTAATTGTTTTTTTAGCTGTTCAAATCGTTTACCTTTCCCATTTGATGCAATTACTATCCTCTTATTATCTCTTTTTAACTTTAATAATAATTCTAAAACATTTTTTGATATACAGTCGCTATACCATGGCATTAACGTGTTATCAAAGTCAAAAAAAAAAGAACCTTTCTGAATTTCATTAAATTTAATGCTATAAATATTACTAAAAGTTAAGTTTGGAATTAAATTCATTTATCGAATTCCTGCATCTTGAAAAATATTTGTTGTAAAATTTTCAAAATTTATGTAGCCTACTTCATTCTGCATGCTTTCAGGATAATCAAACCTATCATAAATTTTTAGTTCTATTTCCTCCTCACAATCTAATCCATCAAAATAATTATACTCAGCATTTACTGAGTCTGCTTCATGATGATGTTGTATATATATAAAATAATCACTATTGAAAAAATTATTTTGATTTATTATTGGTGTAGCGTATGGATAAGCCATTATGCAATAAAACAAAATTCCAGTATTAGATAAAAAATTATTCTTACTTATATCAGGACTCCCTAAACCAGCAATATCTAAATCTTGTTCATTTTTCTCTGAATGATTAAATTCAAAAATTACATCTGTTTGCCATAATCTGACTCCATAAATATTTTTTAAAATATAATTATTGTTTATTATTTTATTAGAATTATTTTTAATAAAAATCCCGCAATAGTTATTGGTAATTATATTTTCAGAGACATTACCATTATTACTTAATAAAGTATATATACTCGCTCCACTTTGACCAGAACAATTATATCCATTAATATTATGAATATCAATTATAGCTACATCAGAAACTTTAATACCAGTATCGGCATCTCTAAAAATCCCATTCTGCATGTGCAGGTTATTTACCTGGTTTAATAGGCAGGTGTTGGCGTAGTCAAATTTTCCCCACATGATCAAATCGTTCTCGATATTGCAAATTTCTGTAAGTTCCATAGAATTGTAGAGTGCGACTTCGTCGCGGTTTTGGGTATTGGGTGTTCCTCCTACGCTAAAGCTACGGCGGACAGGTGAGTTGTGTTGTGATCCTTCGACTCCGCTCAGGATGACGGGCGGGGTGAGGGCGTCAAAGCCATCATTGGAGGTGATCCAGAACATGTTGTTTTCTTCGCCTTGGGCTGTGAATGTGCCGTGGATGGTGAGATCAATTCCCGGGTTAATGCGGATAACTGCGCCCGGGTGTATCGTCAGGGATGAAGTATTTGGTACAAAGACTGTGTCGTCGTCAATAATGAGGTGGTGGTCGGGGAGGACGGTTATGGAGTTGGAGATGTTGCCGGAGATAACGGTCTCGGGGAAGAGAATTATATCAGAAGTCCGAGATCCTTCAAGGCTATCCGTCTTCTCCGACAGCTGCCGGATACGCCGTGACGAGAAGGATAAAGAAGAACCACCTTCACCAAGGTTACGGTGGTCAGGAAGATAAAAGGGGTGAGATGATTTTGAGCGTTGTGATCCTTCCTTAAGAGAACTACGTGCAAGACTCGTCCAGTCTTCTCCAGCTAAAGCTGGATACGCCCCGGCGTGCAGGATGACGCCATCATTATTTGGCTTCCCCTCTTTTTTAAGAGAGGGGTTAGGGGTGAGTTTAGAGAGGGGGTCGGGGGGTGAGTTAGGGGTGAGTTCATTATCTCCTTCTTCTATTTCAATTTCGTATAAATATTTAAAGCCGAAGTCGGATTTCATGGCAACGAGGTTGTATTTTCCGGTTGGTATTTTGGTTAGTTCAAAGCTGCCGTCTATATCAGTTTCTGGAGATTTAATAGGTGATTGTAGTCGGTGGTCGAATTCTGTGTGTTGTGTTATTTTTATTCCAATGTTTGGGTATTGGCTGTTAATTCCTACAATTTCGGGGTCTAACTCTGCAAGGTCGTAGATAGCAACGGTGATGCCGCTAAAGTCAGATTGCCCTTCGAGGGATACCGTGCCGGTGAGGGAGCCTTTGGGTACTTCCGTGGAGGTGTTGCAAGAAAATATTGTAAGAATTAACAAAATGTAAAATGTAAAATGTAAAATGTAGAATGTAAAATGTGAAGTGTAAAGTGTAAAGTTAGTTATATTATTAAGGAGGAGGTATTATGGAACGAAGCAGTCTTATTAAAGTTGGTGTATATGTTGATGTTTCCAATATTGCACATAATGGTGGATACGGAATGCAATATGATATTTTAAGAGAATTCGCCTGTCGGAACAATGGCGTAGCAATGCGCTTAAACGCTTATGTAGCCTATGATGAGGAGATGGCAGCAAAAAATCCTGAGTATAAGAAAAAGTCTGAAAATTTTCATTCTATTTTGCGTGATTTTGGTTATAAAGTTATAGTTAAAAAGGTTAAGTGGTATGTGGACGAACATGGCATACGTTATGGAAAATCGAATGCAGATTTGGATATGGCAGTTGATGCATTAAGCCAGTCGGAAAGATTGGATTATGTATTATTGGTTACTGGAGACGGAGATTTTGTTCAGGTTGTACGCGCACTGCAAAGTAAAGGCTGCCGCGTGGAAGTGTTAGCTTATAAGAATATTTCCCATGATCTCATAAATGAGGCTGATGTATTCACATCCGGTTATCTTATCCCCGATCTTTCACCTGTTGAAACGCATAAGGCAAACAATGAGATACACATCGTCAGGGGTGTATGTTATTCCTTCTTCCCTGAAAAAGGTTATGGTTTTATGCGATATATGAAAAACTTAAACGGTTCTTTATGGATCCGTGATACACGTAAGGAAGAATCTCCTTATGGAACAGCATTTTTCCATAGCTCTCAATTTCTTGAGGATATAGATGTTAGAAAGCTTCCAAATAGAAATATGATATTTGAATTTGAATTAAAAGAGATAAAAGATAAAGGTATGCAAGCTGAGAATATCAAGTTAATGGATTAAGAGGGAATTTTTTTTGGAAAACATATACTGCGTTATTGATGTAGGCACGAACAATGTACTTCTGCTAATTGCATCTGTAACCGATCATATTGATGTTATTATGGGTGATTCCAGAATCTCGGCTCTTGGCAAAGATATGAAAGATGATCTTCTAAATATTGAAGCTATTGACCGTACCAAAATCATCTTAACCGATTTCATTAAAAAAGCTCATAATTTTACTGAAAATATTATCGTTGTTGGAACCAGCTGCTCCCGTGATGCGAAGAATATTTTCTTATTATCCGACTGGTTGGAAGATAAATACCGATTAAAATATAATATTATTTCAGGTGATGAAGAAGCTCGTCTAAATGGAATTGCCAACATAAACGAATTCAAGGAAATCCGTGATATTGTTATGTTCGATGTCGGCGGCGGCAGTACAGAATTCATCTGGATAAATAATGGAGAAATAATTCAAACTCAAAGCATCGATCTTGGTATTAGAAAATTACAGAATATGTTCGACTCCGATTATCACATAAAACAAAATGAAACCCGAAGATTGCTTGATACTCTTAAATCTTCCCCATTTAAAAATCCTGTTATGGTAGGCATTGGCGGCACTGCTACCAGTTTGGGTGCCATGAAATTCCAATTAAAAAAATATGACCCGCAAGTTGTTCATAAATGTAAAATCACAGCATTTGATCTCAATAATATTTTCTCCATTCTGCGCAGAAAAACCGAAAAACAAATTGCAGAATTGATGCCTTTTGAACCCGGAAGGGCGGATATTATTGCAACCGGCACAATGATAGTTACGGAAATACTTGATTATTTTGGGGTTGAAGAATTTTTTGTAAGCGATCGTGGAATTCAGTTTGGAATTCTTACGCAGGATAAACATGATTTAGATAAAATGTTATCCAAAGGTTAAAAAAAAATGAAAGAAAGTATATTGAAACACCAAAGTGGAGAACCTTTAGAAATATGTATTAAAGGTCAAAAGATCGGACGCAGCCATTTCACAATGATAGCCGGTCCATGTACTATTGAAAATTATGAAGATTTGCATACCGTAGCAGTGGAATTAAAAAAAATGGGTATTCATTTTTTTCGTGGCGGTGCCTACAAAATGCGAACATCTCCATACAATTTTCAGGGACTTGGTAAAACCGGACTGGAATACATAAAGAAAGTTGCTGATGAAACAGGCATGATCTCAGTTTCGGAAGTTGTTTCGGTCGAAGATGTAGAAATGATAAAAGAGTATGTTGATATTTTACAGGTTGGAACTCGTAATATGTCAAACTACCGGCTGCTGTTAAAACTGGGAAAAGTGAAGAATCCTGTGATCATAAAGCGTGGTTTCAGCAGTACAATAGAAGAATGGCTGCTGGCAGCAGAACACGTAATAGAAGCTGGAAATCCGAATGTGATACTTTGTGAACGCGGCATACGAACCTATGAAACTTACACACGTTACACTCTTGATATTTCCGCAGTTCCCGCTATTAAAGAGCTGAGTAATCTGCCGATAATCGTTGATCCTTCGCATAGTTCGGGAAGACGCGAAATGATAAAATCTTTAAGCTGGGCTGCTGTTGCTGCCGGTGCAGACGGTTTGCTTATCGAGACTCATTTCTCACCGGATAATACGGTTTGCGACAGTAAACAGACGATAGATCTGGAAATCTTAAAAGATATCATCAAGGGAAATAATAAATTACTGAATTTATGGAATAAAAATTAAAGTTTGTATTAAACCGAATATATAAAAAAGAACCTTGAAATCAATTTTCAAGGTTCTTTTTTTATGTTTTTTTGTACTTCTTATTTAAACTTTATTACAACTTCCTCGTTCATGTCTGCTTTGAATCCTTTGAATTTCTGCATAGACCTTTTCATCATTTCATCCGAAGCATCCTTGCTTCCTGCCAATGCCTTGAATACTTTCTCATTTTTCATAATAACATCAAAATCCATCTCAGAAAGTGTAACCACATTACCATCTTTATGAGTTGCATTTGTATGAACGATCTTTCCATCAACTACAATTTTTACAGATATCTTCATGCCGGCATACATTGCCTTCATCATTTCTATATCCTGATCACTAACCGTAACATCTTCATCTGATCCTTCATACTCCATTTCGTCGTATTCGTCTTCATCATTATTTTGCGGGAAGATAATAGTAAGTTCAGCCGTTTTTCCTTTTTTAAATTTGAAATACATTTCTTCTTTATCTCCACCCATCCCGGAAGAATTCATCATATTATCTGCCGGATTTTCATCGATCTTGATCTTTGTAATATCCGTAAAACTGTAGATCACTCTGTGTCCAAGTTTGCCATCTTTTTTTATAGGTTTGCTGGAAACATATTTTACGTTCTCACCCATTTTTGAGGCATCTCTCTTCAAAGCTTCAACATCATGATAAGAGGATTCATCCGTCTTCTCTTTGCTCTTTCCACCGCCAAATCCTGC
This sequence comes from Candidatus Cloacimonadota bacterium, assembly GCA_030600585.1. GTDB lineage: Bacteria > Cloacimonadota > Cloacimonadia > Cloacimonadales > TCS61 > Tenebribacter. The sequence continues at coordinate 10,257 of JAUVLU010000036.1, forward strand.
AGTCATCTGCTTCATCTGATTAATGAAATCTTGTGACATCAACACAGTTTCTTCAATAGTTCCACTGCCGTTCTTATTCACTTTGATCACACGTTCCACCTGGAAACAACCTGATAAAAATAATAAAAGAAAAATTCCAACTGATATTAATTTGATTTTTTTCATATCCCCTCTCCTAAATTTGATAATAGAAATTTCTGTTCTATACAATTTCTGTCAATTTAATTAATATTTGATTAGTTTCTGGCTTGTTTATAAAAAGTTTGACAATATTTTATAAAAATATTTTTTAATAGCAGTCATCTATCTTGAAAATGTAGATTACACAAAAATGATTTTAGCTTAAGAACTTGAAATAAACGGAGGGAAACAATGAAACACAAAATTCTTTTAATATCATTTTTCATTTTACATTTCACATTTTTCATTCGGCTTTCAGCCGAGGACACCTGGGTACAAACTTACCAGCCCTTCTACAACCCAAGCGGTGATAATGATTACTTTGTTGAAGATGTTTTGGTTTGCGATGATGGAGGTTATGCAGTAAATGGTTATTACTGGTACTTTGATGATTGGATAGAAAAACAATGGGGTTACTTAATGAAAACGGATAGTGACGGTAATTTCCTCTGGGCAAAAAAGGATACGGTAAGTTGGATAAATGAAACTGAATCTTCTGCTTTTGTGCAAACCGATGACGGTGGTTATTTATCTGCTGTTTATTCTTTATGGGGTGGAACTGCACTAATTAAACGAGACGCAGAAGGCAACAGGGAATGGGTAGTTGATGGACAAAATTTATACATACACTCAATGGATAAAACCAATGATGGTAATATTATACTTGGTGGAAGAATGAACGGGTTACCAGCAATAAGAAAAATTGCACAAAATGCAAATATACTCTGGACTCAAGATTATAATATACAAGGAAGTAGTAGTGGTGATATTAAATCAATTATATCATTAACAGAAGATAGTTATGTTGCAATCGGCTGGGAAAGCGGAAATGGTGGTGATATTTTTGTTCTAAAGACAAATGAAGATGGTGACTCATTATGGACCCAAACTTTTGATGGATATGAATTGTTTGATCAAGGAAATCGAATTTTAGAAACGTTTGATAGTAATATATTAGTTTGTGGTTTCTATGATTACTCAGCACCAATTTATAAATTTGGTTTTTTGGGTAAATTAGATTTCGATGGATATATTATATTCTCGCATCAATTTGAAGGATGGAATATTCGATCTTGTGTTCAAGCTCAAGATAATAATTACATAATTTTTAGTGGTAGAGCTTTATTAAAAACAAATGATTTTGGTGATACATTGTGGTATAATGTTTTACCTTACAGCTCATTAAATTGTGAACCCGGTAATGAGAAAAGTATTCAATCTATTGATACTGGATATATTTGTGTAAGTATTGATAGGATAAGTGGACAAGATTATATTGTATTATATAAAACAAATGAAAGTGGTATTGTTACTGTTTCCGATAATATTATTTTTTTTGAAAATAATTGGAATTTAAGAAATTATCCAAATCCATTTAATCCGATTGTTACATTTGAAATTAAGGCAGAAGGTTATGATAACCTTCAAATTGAGATCTTTAATGTTAAAGGACAGAAGGTTGAGACATTATCCTTTCCCGAGCGGAGACTCGGGACTCAGGATGACAGAATTGTATGGAACGCAGAAGGAAAGCCATCCGGTGTTTATCTTTGTAAATTAGTAAGTAACAAGAAGATATTAAGTGTAACAAAAGTTACCTTGATGAAATAGTGTCATATGAACTAAACTTTAAGTAACTTCGTTATTCAGCTACAGCCGCTACATATTAGCGGCTGTTTTTTTTATTGAAAAAATATTTTGAATATTCAAAAAAAATAAAGAATCAGGAAATTTATACTTGCATTAAATATATAAAATTTCTTTTTAGATTAATAATATTTTATTAAAATCAGGAGGAGTTATGAATAAGCGTTTAGGTGAGATTCTAATAGAAAAAGGTTATCTTAATGATCAGCAGGTTCAGCAAGCTCTTGATATTCAAAAGAAAAACGACAAAGAAGGAATGTGGCGTTATATTGGACAAATCTTAGTTGATCTGCATATTGTTACCGAAGAACAGGTGGATGAAGGATTAGCTGTATTAAAGAATTATGATCAAGAAAAAGTGAATAATAAATAGCAGTTATCATTTTCTATTTGGTGAAAAAAAATATAGGTAAAATAAATTTGAAGTTCAGTAGATATTGTTCATTTTTACTTTCCGATTGACATCATATTAAACTTATTATTCTTAGATTATTTAATAATATTATATGGATATTGTATTATCCTGAATTAGATAAAGTTTTTTTATTGAGGAGTTAACATGAGCAATGAGATCAGAGTTCGTTTTGCACCGAGCCCAACCGGATATCTGCATGTTGGAAGTTTAAGAACCGCATTATACAACTATCTTTACGCAAAAAAAGTTGGTGGAAAGTTCATACTTAGAATTGAAGATACAGATCAAACACGTTATGTGGATGGAGCGGTTGAAAACCTGCTTAATACACTTAAAGCAATGGGCTTGGAATATGATGAAGGTCCTGATAAAGGTGGAGAATTCGGTCCGTATTATCAATCGGAAAGAACAGAGATCTACAATAAATATGTTCAGGAATTATTGGATAAAGGAACTGCTTACAGATGTTTCTGTACTCCCGAAGAATTAGATAAAATGCGCGAAGAATGCAAAGCGAAAAGACTCGATACGAGATATGACGGACGCTGCCGAAATTTGACTGAGAATGAAATTAACGAGCATCTAAAAAACGGTGATAAATATGTCATCCGCTTAAAAGTTCCCAAAGAAGGTGAGATCACTTTTTATGATGTTGTCAGAGAGAAAGTAACTTTTCAATGGGATACGGTTGATGATCAAGTTTTGGTTAAATCGGATGGATTTCCAACCTATCATCTGGCAAATGTTGTAGATGACCACCTTATGGAAATAACTCATGTAATACGTGGTGAAGAATGGCTTCCCAGTGTTCCAAAACATCTCTTTCTTTATGAGTCATTTGGTTGGAAACCTCCAAAGATGTGTCATTTACCATTGCTGCTTAATTCCGATAAAAGCAAATTGAGTAAAAGACAGGGTGATGTCGCAGTGGAAGATTTCCTGAACAAGGGCTATCTGCCCGAAACATTACTGAACTTCGTTGCATTATTGGGCTGGCATGCACCTGGTGATCAGGAATTCTATACACTTGCAGAACTGGAAAAGGCATTTTCTCTCAAACGTATAAATAAATCCGGTTCTGTTTTTGATATGGAAAAACTCAACTGGATGAACGGTCAATATCTCCGTAACACAGACCTCAAAATAATTGCTGAATACGCCAGAAAGTACTTTGAAAAAGCAGAATATCACATTCCAAATGAGAAGCATTATTTTGAGCTTGTGGATATTGCCCGAAACCGTATCCATAAACTGGATGAAGTAACGGAATTTGCTAAGCCTTTCTTTGGTGAACTTGAATTCTCAGATGAAGATAAAACCATCTTAGGCTCTCAAAGTGCACAAACACTTTTCAAATTCTGGGCAGAAAACATTGCAGACTCCACAGAATTAAATGAAGAACTAATAAATGAATTATTAAAACGTTCTGCACAAGAACTGGAAATAAAGGGGAAAAATCTTTATCCGCCTTTGCGTCTTGCATTATACGGCAGCGCACACGGTCCGGAGCTTCCCACAATTATGGATATTTTAGGGAAAGATGAAGTTATAAATAGATTTCAAAAATTAATTAAATAGGATATTATCATGAAGTATTTCAAGAAATTGATAGGAACAAAATGTTTTTTATCTCCCATAAGCTTGGATGATGCAGAACAGTATTGCGAATGGATAAACGATGCGAAAGTTAATAAATTCATGGTATTTTCTTCGCATCAGATCGGCATAGTGAGAGAAAGGGCTATCCTGGAAGACATGATAAAAAGAGGTGCTCAGATATTTGCCGTCATCGATAAAGAAAAAGACGAACTTATCGGGAACTGCAGTTTATTTGATATTGATCATCTCAACCGGAAGGCAGAACTTGGCATTTTCATTGGAAATCAAACTTACTGGGGAAAAGGTTTTGGGACCGAAGCAACCATGCTGATATTAGATTATGGTTTTAATATCCTGAACCTGAACAGCATAATGCTTAGAGTTTACGATTATAACAAAAGAGCAATTCGTTCTTACAAAAAATCCGGTTTTAAAGTAATCGGTAATCATAGAGAGGCTAAGATAATCGGTAGTAAAAAGTATGATGAAATATATATGGATATTCTTGCCTGCGAATTTGAAAGTGTTTATATCAAGAAAATCATGGAGTCAGAAAAATAAATGTTCTCTAAAATCAAGGGTCAAAATAAAGCGATAGACATTTTACAAAGAGCTTTAAGACAAAATAAAGTAGCAAACAGCTATTTATTCTACGGACCGGAAGGTGTAGGCAAATTCACTACTGCTTTGTATTTGGGAATGGCTATGAATTGTCATTCCACTCCCGATAAGCGTCCTTGTGGTGTATGTTTGTCCTGCAGGAAATTCCTTTCGTTCTCACATCCCGATCTTCTTTATATTTTTCCATTTCCAAAAGAAGCAGGGAAAACTGATATAACTATAGATGGTGAAATCCGCTCTGAAAAAACTCTGCAGGAATATGAAGAATACATTAACAACAAGATAAATACTCCTTGGAAAGAATACTTTTTCACCAAGAATATTGGAATCCGTATTGCCAGTATCCGTATGCTGGAGCACAGGATACAGCTTTCTCCAAATGAAGGTAATTACAAGATCTGCATTATAGAACATGCAGACAAGATGACAGTTCAAGCTGCTAATGCATTCCTGAAAACGTTGGAAGAGCCACCGGAAGATACGATAATAATTCTTACAACTTCAAAGCCTAACTCGCTGTTGCCTACCATACTTTCACGATGTCAGCAGCTTCCATTCTATCCCATTCCAAAAAACATGATCGAAGAAGAATTATTAAAGTATGAAACTCTGGAAATATTTGAAGCAAAGATGTTGGCACGAATTTCCAATGGAAATATGGAAAAAGCACTCAGGTTAATGGAAGGCGGCAAAATAGAAGTTAGAGAGCAAACTTTGCAATTTTTAAACTTTGTGATAAATAAAAATGATCTGAAATTCATAGAGTTATCAAATCAATTTAGAACTTCTAAAAATCTTACTAAATTGCAGGAGATGATCTCTCAGCTAATTATCTGGTTAAGTGATCTTGCCTATTATAAGCATCAACAGTCTGAGATCACAAACCTCGATAAAACCGAGGTCCTAGAAATTTTCTATGAAAGAAATCCAAACGTTGAAGATTATGCACCGGAACTGATCAACTTTATGGAAAAAATGCTGCAAAGACTTAATGGTCATGTAAATCCGCAACTGGTAATAATTGAGATATATAATAGATTTATAGATATTTTTGTAGGTAGAAAGAATTAGACAGGATTGACCCGCTTTCGCTCAGTAGCTTCTGCAGGGCACGGTAAGATTAACCCGCCTTCGCTTGATAGCTATGGCGAGGCATAGCAGGATAAAAAAAAAGAACATAACGTGAAAGAAGAAAAGACATAATCCGGTCGATCATGTCAGAAAAGAATTAGACAGGATTGACCCGCCTTCGCTCAGTAGCTTCGGCAGGGCACGGCAAGATGAAAACATTGTGCTTAGTCTGTGTAAGTCTGCCTGCCGTGTCGTAGTTTTCATCCTTCGTAGCTATGCTACTGCGGAGAACGGGTTAACGAAGACAGGTGGCGAAAATTCATGTTGATCATGTCAGAAAAGAATTAGACAGGATGAACTGGATTGACAAGATATAACGTGTAAGAATTGATGGGATGAAGGATAGACATAATCTGGTAGATCATGTTGATCCCGTCAAAAGTTTTTTAATGGAGAAGTAATGGAAAATAAAGAAAGATCAAAGAGTAATTTTATTCGTGATATAATTGATAATGACCTTCTCAATGAAAAAAACAATAGCAGAGTTCACACAAGATTCCCGCCAGAACCAAATGGTCATCTGCATATTGGTCATGCAAAAGCTATCTTGGTTAATTATACTATTGCTCAGGATTATAATGGGAAATTTAATCTTCGCTTTGATGATACAAATCCGATAAAAGAAGATGAAGAATACGTAAACGCAATCATTAATGATATCAAATGGCTGGGAGCTGACTGGGAAGACCGCCTGTTTTATGCATCAGATTACTTTGAGCAGATGTATGAATATGCAATTCAGCTTATCAAAGCAGGAAAGGCTTTTGTCGATAGCCAGTCGGCTGAAGAGATCCGCCAAAACCGTGGAACTGTTACTTCACCCGGAACAAACAGTCCTTTCCGAGAAAGATCGATAGAAGAGAATCTAAACCTTTTTGGAAAAATGAAGAATGGAGATTTTGAAGATGAAGCACATGTTCTTCGTGCAAAGATCGATATGACATCTCCCAATATGCTAATGCGTGATCCGCTCATGTATCGTATTCGTCACGCTTACCATCACCGTACAAAAAATAAGTGGTGCATATATCCAATGTACGACTGGGCACACGGTCTGGAAGATTCGATTGAAGGAATTACTCATTCTCTCTGTTCTTTGGAATTTCAAGCGCACCGTCCACTTTACGATTGGTTCCTTATAGAATTGGGAATTCATAAACCTCAGCAGATAGAATTTGCAAGATTAAATTTGAATTACACGGTAATGAGCAAACGAAAATTATTACAACTTGTAGAAGAAAACCTTGTAAACGGTTGGGATGATCCCCGTCTTCCTACATTAGCCGGTTTACGCCGCAGAGGTTTTACACCGGAATCGATCAAGAACTTCATTAATAAAGTTGGAGTTGCTAAAGCTCACAGTATAGTCGATTATGCACTGTTGGAACATTCCATCCGCGAAGTACTGAATAAACAAGCTCCGCGCGTAATGTCTGTGTTGAATCCGTTGAAAATTGTTATCACAAATTATCCTGAAGGGCAGGTCGAAGAGATAGAAGCTGTGAACAATCCGGAAGATCCCGCAGCCGGAACACGAAAAGTTCCATTCTCAAAAGAACTTTATATTGAGCGTGAAGATTTTATGGAAGATCCGCCTAAAAAATTCTTCCGTCTGGCACCCGGACGAGAAGTTCGCTTCCGTTATGCCTATTTCATAACCTGTAACGAATCGATCAAAGATGAAAATGGAGAAATAGTTGAGCTGCATTGCACTTACGATCCTGCTTCCAAAGGCGGGAAATCTCCCGATGGTCGCAAGGTAAAAGCAACCCTGCATTGGATTTCGATTGCTCATGCCATCGATGTCGAAGTACGATTATATGATCGATTGATCACAGTACCTGATACAAACAATTTGGAAGAGGGAAAAACATTCATGGATTTCATCAATCCTGATGCATTAAAAATTCTGCATAATTGTAAGTTGGAAGCTCATTTGGCACAAGCTAAAGCTGGTTACCGCTGCCAATTTGAGCGTTTGGGTTATTTCTGTGTCGATCCCGATTCAACCCCGCAAAAACCGGTTTTCAATAGAACCGTTACTTTAAGAGATGTTTGGGCTAAACTGCAAAAAAAATAGAGGGAAAATTATGAAACAACTTATCGCTATTGTGGATGACGAACCCGATATTCTGAATCTGGTTTCGATAAATCTGGAAAAAAGTGGTTTTGAGACCGCAAAATTTGAAATTGCCGATGAACTTAATAAATTTTTGGAAAGCAAGATTCCTGATCTAATTATTCTGGATTTGATGCTTCCCGATGCAGATGGATTCGATGTGTGCAAAGACCTCAAAAAAAATGAACGGTTTTCTTCCATTCCCATTATCATGCTTACAGCCAAAGGAGAAGAAACCGACCGCATTTTGGGATTGGAATTTGGCGCCGATGATTATGTAGTAAAACCTTTCTCTCCACGTGAGCTTGTAGCGAGAGTAAAAGCCGTACTACGCCGTGGTAAGATAAAAGAAGAAATGAAAAAAATTATTGAAATTGGTAAAATTCTGCGTATCGATTTGCAAAAGTATGAAGTTTATGTGAACGATAAAAAACTTAACCTTACATCTACAGAATTCAAGATCATTAAACTTCTTGCTACTCGTAAAGGCTGGGTATATTCTCGAAATCAAATTTTAGATCATTTATGGGGGAATGACAAGATCGTTGTTGATAGAACCGTGGATGTGCATATTCGTAATCTGCGAACAAAACTGGGACCAGCAGGAAAATACATAAAAAATATTCGCAGTGTCGGATACAAAATAGATGAAGAATAAAAATTTTAGCCACGAATTAACACGAAGAAACACGAATTAATAATGTTAAAATTAATCGAACTGATTTTCAAAAAAAATAATATTCGTATTGTTTATCTTTTTTATTTCTCTGTGGAAAATTATATGAAATTATATTCCAGAGCATTCCTGACTTTTACTTTAAAATCTCGTTCCCAAAGCCATCATGCACCTCTCGTTCCCAAAGCCCTCTTTGGGAACGCAATAGGAGAGTAAAATGAAACTTATTAACAAAACAATCCGTACTTTTTTCATCCTTCTTATATTATATGCAATTATAGTCTTTATTATCATCGTTCACGTGATACCGTTCACCAGTCTCCTGCTGGCAATATCTCTTACAACAATCATAGCTCTACTCATCTCGATCTTCTATTCATATTCCATTATAAAACCTGTTGAAAAACTCAATGAGCAGATCGGGAAAATTGCAGAGGGTGATTTATCCGAATTTAAATATTCCACAAATAGCGAATTCAGCCATATCTTCAATAATCTTGATACCATTTCTAAAAAACTTACGAAATATGAAGCAAAGCTTTCCAAACAAAAAGAAGGATTCTATGCAATTATCGAGTCGATCAAGGAAGCTATTTGGATTCAGGATGAAAAAGGATTAATTAGAAATTATAATACGAGTTTTGCTAATCTGGTTCAACAGGATGATATTAAAAATCAGTATTTCTGGAATGTGATCCGCAATAAAGAGATCTATGACATCGTGGATAGAAATTTTAAAAAGCCCGACAGCCGGACAGAAGAGATCGAATCCGATTCAAAACATTTTTTATTCAGTACTTCATATTCCAATTTCAGCAAAGAAACTGTATTCATCTTATATGAAATTACCGAATTCCGCCAGTTAGAAACGATCAAAAAGGATTTTGCATTGAATGTTTCACATGAACTTCGCACTCCGCTTACCTCGATAAAAGGATACTTGGAAACATTTGAAGATGAACTCGATGGTAAATATAAAAACTATGTGGAAGTAATCAAACGAAATACGGACAGGCTAATTCATATCGTGAATGATCTGCTTACGCTCTCCAGATTGGAACATGACAAAACTCTGGAAAAAGAAAATATTGTAATAACTGATTTCCTGGATAATATATTAAAAATTTTCTCACACCGTCTTCATGCTAAAGATTTGGAATTGAAGATCGAACACAACACACAAAAAACATTAATGCAGGCTGACCGTTTTAAACTGGAACAGGTTTTTATTAATCTGATAGATAATGCTGTAAAATATACCGATGAGGGCGGAATAATTATTTCTATCGATGATGATGAGACAAATTTGATCTTCAAGATTTTAGATAGTGGAAACGGTATTGCAGAGGAACATCTTACCCGTCTATTCGAACGTTTCTATGTGGTAGATAAATCCCGTTCCCGCCGTATGGGTGGAACAGGTTTGGGTCTTTCCATCGTAAAACATATTGTCAATTTACATAATGGAACTGTTGAAGTGGAAAGTGAGATCGGCAAAGGAACGACATTTATAATCACATTACCTTATGAATAAAGAAAAAATAATTACCGATTATCTACCGCTTGTAAAAAGCATTGCCAAAAAATATGCTTATCTCGGTGTTCCTATCGAAGACCTGGAGCAGGAAGGAATGATCGGTCTTTTGAAAGCAGCCGATAAATTCAAAGATGATAAAGGTGCTAAATTCAGTACTTATGCTACATATTGGATAAAAAAATACATCCTGACTGCTGTGGATAAAGAAAGAAAACATTCCCTTAATTCCACAAATTTAAATGAAGAAATTACAAAAGATAAAAAAACATCGACTATCAAACCGTCAGCAAACATCGAGTTTCCTTCCGATATGCCGGAAAATGAAAAAGTAGTGCTGACCATGCTCTACGAAGAAGAACTCACTTTGAAAGAAATTGCTGAAGAACTCGGTATTTCGCGGGAACGGGTGCGGCAATTGAAAGAAAAGGGTCTGAGAAGGTTAAGAGTGAAGAAGATTGATGAAGTGTAATATGAAATCCCTCTACTGTCTCCCTTATAGCTAAGGGAGAACATAAGAAATTGTGAAAGATTTTTCTTTTTCTTGCTTCTCTACGTTTCCCTTTCGTAAGTGTCGGCTTTCCGCAGGAAAACGATCACCTGTCTTTCATCTTTTCTAACAAAGGGAATTTATAAGCCTTAGGCTTACTGCAAAGGATTCAAAGGTAAAAGAGATTGTGAAAATTAACTATTTGACATTAAATGAACTTTTTCTAACTTTTGAACCAATAAATTCCTTCTTTCGTTTATTTAGAATTTCGAGGAGAATTAATGACAGAATTACGTAAGTATTTTGAAGATTTGAAAAAGATCGGAATAGATGGAACTGAACATAATTATCGAACGCCTTTTGAAAATCTATTGAATGAAATAAAACCAAACGATTATACAAAAATTATTCACGAACCTAAAAGAAAGGAAGGTTTTGGTGCTCCTGATTTTTTAATTGAGAAAAGTGGTGCTATAATTGGTTATATCGAAACAAAGCAAATCGGTGAAAATCTGGATAAAATATTTAAATCACCACAAATAATACGGTATCTATCAATTACAGATAATTTCATTCTTACAAATTATCATGATTTCATTTTAATAAAAGACGGCGAAGTATTGGAAAGAGCAATTCTATGTTTCCCGACAGATATAGAAAAAGCCGGAGTAAAATTAGATGAAGCAAATATCAAAAACGTTTTAAGATTATTTGAAAAATTCTTCTTCTCTGAGCCATTAAAAATAAGTAATTCAAAAAAGTTAGCAACCAGTTTAGCAGTCAGGGGAAGAACTTTAAAAGAATTTATAATTGAAATATTCAAACAAGATAACGATGACAATTTTACGATGAGGCTGAAAGGTTTGCATAATACTTTCAAGACATCACTTGTTGAAGATTTAGAAATTGAAGAATTCTCAGATGCTTTCACACAAACAGTTCTTTATGGATATTTTCTGGCACATCTTCAAACAGATAAAGATATTAATATCGAAGACGGAGCAAAGTTAATTCCACATTCCTTTGAGGTTATCAAAGAGTTCTTTAATATTATTAATTATGATGATATGCCTTCGCAGATACATTGGATTTTCAAAGAGATCGTTAATCTAATAAATAATACTGATATGCCACGCATAAAAAAGAACCTTTCTTTTGAAACCGGAAAAGATCCATATCTGTATTTTTACGAAGATTTCTTAAGTGAGTTCGATGCAAAAAAGAGAAAATCAAGAGGAGTTTATTACACTCCCGAAGAAGTTGTCAGTTTTATCACTCGTTCAATAAATAAAATACTAATTGAAAAATTTAATAAACAAGACGGCTTCATTGATTCTTCGGTAACAGTTCTGGATTTTGCAATTGGGACAGGAACTTTTCTGGTTATGATATTTAATCTTATTTTTGATAAAATTGATAAAAATGACGGAAGATTTACAAAAATAATACAAGATCATATTCTGAAGAATTTCTATGGTTTTGAATATCTCGTTGCACCTTATGCGGTTTGTCATCTCAAACTTTCTCAACTTCTAAAAGATAAAGGTTACGATCTGAAGAAAAATGAAAGATTCAATGTTTATCTGGCAGACACACTCGATGACGCAGAACCACAAATAGATCATCATATGCCGGTTATTTCAAAGGAAGGGGAAAAAGCTCTTAAAATAAAGAAAGAAAAAGATATTTTAGTAATTACTGGAAATCCGCCTTATAATAGTAAATCCAGAAATAATAAAGATTGGATAACAGAGTTAAACAAAAATTATAAACCCAAAGATGAAAAGAACATTCAACCTTTAAATGACGACTATATAAAATTCATTCGATATGCTCATTGGAAAATCGAACAGAATGGAAAAGGTGTTTTCGGATTCATCTCGAATAACTCTTTTATTAACGGACTCATCCACCGTAAAATGAGAAACGAACTTCTCAAAAGCTTTGATGAAATATATATTTTGAACCTGCACGGAAACAGCCGAATTGGAGAAACTGCCCCAGACGGTGGAATTGACCAGAATGTTTTTGATATTATGCAAGGTGTTTCAATTAATATATTTATCAAACATGACTGTCATACTGAGCGTAGTCGAAGTAATAAGGACGAAAATTGCAAAATTTATTATTCTGATTGTTTTGGAAAGCGAAAACAAAAATATGAATTCCTGCTTGCTAATGATATTAATTCTGTTGAATGGGAAACGATAGATTATAATAAGTTCAATGAAGAATTTAATAAAACACGCTGGGCTGCAAAACGGTTTGAAGATAATCTAAGTTTCTTTACTCAAATGAATAATGTCGATTTGATCAAAGATTATGGAAACTTCTGGGGAATTACTGAAATTTTTAATTATTTTCTAAGCGGTATAAAGACAGGAAATGACCCGAAATTTATAAGTTTTGATACATTTGATTTTGACATAGGAAATTTTGAACAAGATATACATTATCGACCATTTGATTATCGAAAAATCTATTACAATAAAGAAGTAATTTCTAGGGCACGACATAAGTTAATGAAACATTTCATAGATAAAGAAAATATAGGTTTGAATTTAATGAGAGGTATTTTACCGGACACTTGTTTTTCGCAAGTTATGATTTCAGATAAAATATTAGATTTGAATTATTATGGTTATCAAACTTATTTATTACCACTCTATATCTATAATGAAACAGAGGAAGATGTTCTTTTTACAGACGAAACACATTTGAAGAAACAAGTAAACTTCACAAATGAGTTTGTAAAATTCATTAATGAGAAGTATTCTTTCAAACCAACACCCGAAGAAATTATGGGTTATATTTATGCTGTGTTTCATTCACCAATATACAGAGAAAAATATCTTGAGTTATTAAAAATAGATTTTCCGCGTGTTCCTTTTACAGACGATGAAGATAAGTTTAAAATTTTATCAGAATTGGGAACCGAATTAATAGAACATCATTTATTAACAAAAACATATCCTGATAATCAGGTAAAACCGGTTGGAAAATCAGATAATGTAATTGTTGAAACAATTAATTACATCGAAGAGAAAATCCAAATAAATCCGAATCTATATTTCTATCCCGTAAAACCGGAAGTCTGGAATTTTTATATTGGTGGTTACAAAGTTTTGGAAAGGTGGTTGAAGTCACGCAAAGGTAGAGAACTCAGTTACCAAGAAATCGAGCATTTCATAAAAGTTTGTAATGTGATTGAAAAGACGATTGAGTTGATGCAGAATATTGATGATGTGATTCAATTTTGATTAATTAATGAGGAAGGCATAAAATGAGTAAAGCAAGAGATCGTATGGTTTATCGTCGTAGTGACGGTAACTGGGTTAACAAAAGGAATGATAATGATAAGGCATCAAGTCTGCATAAGACACAAGGACAAGCTGAAGGTGCAGCAAGAGGAATGTTGAAAAATCAAGGTGGTGGTGAGTTAATCACCAAAGGGTTAAACGGTAAAATAAGGAGCAAAGATACAATCCCACCAGGTAAAGATCCTTGCCCACCAAAAGATACAGAAAATTAAGGAGAGTATATGTCACTTGTAATAAAAGAATTTATAATACACGAGATTATCAAAGAAGCAAATGGTATGGGAATTTTTAACAAAGCAACAGAATCAGTATCAAAAGATGATGATCTTTCTTTAGCTTTGGTTAATGAATTACATAAAGGAATTTCAAATTCTACAAAAAAGGCTTACGGAGTTTTTGTTGAAGGTGAAAAATCTAGTTTGTTTAAAATTGATTTCTCTGAGTATATTAATGTAAATGAATCATTTTTTAATAAATCAATTGAACTAACAGGATCGAAAAGTCAAGGAAGTTTACTCAATTTATTGAATAAAAAGAATCTAGCAACTGGGGGATACATTATATACATTGACTATTTAATTCATAATGAAAGATTTTTTATAGTCTGTATGCTCAACAACAAACAAGGAAAATCTATAGAGATCGACAAAGCTGGTAAACCTAAAATAAAAAATACACAGCAATTAGAAATATCAAATTTAGATTTAGCTTGTAGAATAAATATTTCTAAGTTTAAAAATGATGATAGTACTTATCTATGTTTCATCCATAAAACCTCGAAGAAAAAACCTTCAGATTATTTTGTAGAGTTTCTTGGATGCAAAAAATTCAATAGTGAGCAATCAAATTCAATCAAGTTAGTTAGTATTATCAAAGCAATAACAAGTAATCTTGAGAATAAAGGACAAATACGAAAAGATGCTCACACATATTGTCTTTCCATGAGTAAAGTTAAGAAACCTATAGATATTTTTGAATTATCAATGAGCTTGTTTGGGGAAGAAAAAAGAAATTTCATTTTTGATTATGCGGTGAAAAATGATAAAGAAATTGATCATAGTTTCTCAATATACAAATCGGAAGTAGATAAATTAGTTACTGTTATAATTAAGAAAGCTGACTGGATTGATGAAATCAAATTTGATTCAAAATTTATTAAGAATTTCAAAATTAATGAAGACAATCAAGACATTATGCTAAAAAATGTACCTGAGTTGATAAGTCTAATTAATCAAGAAAAGGGTCTATAGATGAATAGTAAGTTTCAACTATTTTTGGAGCTCAGAGACAAGTGTAACTCTATAAAATCTTCTGACATAACTCTACTTAACTGTAAAATATTATTAGATATAAATAATTATACTTATTTCAAAACATTAATAGATGATAATGTAATTTATTTTGATTCAGATATTGAAAGCGATGTATCAACAACAAAACAACAATTCGAATTCTATGTAAAAAAAAAGATTTAAAACAAATTACTGGTTATACTTACTATGAGACATTTAATCAATTCTTAGAAGAAAATATCACATGGCTTGATACAGAATTTTATATTTATGACATTAAATACTTCAGTAAAGATGTAAGTAATAAATTTTATATCAAGTTTCAGAATTATTTAAAACTAAAAAACATTTTTGATTACTTAGCAGATGACTATAAACAAAATGAATATTTATTTGTTCAAGATTTTAGTAATAAGATTAATATTCAACTGGATAAAGGTCAATTATTTGAATCCTCGGAAAACTTTAACGAGTTAATATCTACATTTGAGAATATTGACTCACTATACAATATAGAATTTAAATCCATTTTGAAGAATAATATTGTTAGTTTCACAAAACAGAAAGATAAATCAGATTTCTCTATATTCATTAATTATTTTGAGGAATTTTATAAATATGTTATTCGTGATTATCAGATTTTTGTTAATAAATTCACTTTTGATTCTGTATACAAAGAATTTATTAAAGAAAAGGAAGATTTTATTAATTCTATGAATTCACAATTAAAACATCTTCAAAATCAACTCATCAGTTTACCTATAGCATTTTTTATCACTATAATATCACAATTAATTGCACCTATCCCATCTTTTTTTAGAATTTCAATTTTAGTTCTTTTCATTATCTATTTAATTATTCAATTGATAATTGTATGTTCACATCAATCAGAAAAAAAATATTTAGATAAAAAAATAACGGAGAAAAAAACAGAATTTGAAAGTAAAAAAGTTTATGAACACTTTGAAAGTGATTTTACTAACTTGTTTAATAGAATAAGAACTCTTAATTCAATAATAGTATTTGTATTTATTTTTATTGGAGCATTATTCATAATTACTTGTGCATTCATTTTCTTTAAAATCCCTATCAATGTTGATGAAAAAAATATTCTCAATTTAATCAAAATAACATTTTGATTTCATAAAAAGACTGTCTCCCTTATAATTAAGGGAGAACATAAAAAATTGTGAAAGATTTTTCTTCTTCTTGCTATTCTACGTTTATCCGTATTAATCCACATTTTAAATCTGAGATTCAGCCTAAGGCTGATAAATCCTCGTGAGATAATATGTAAGAGTTTCTCCAGCCTTCTACAAATCGGCTTTGCGAAGCAAAACGATGCTTTTTATACTATGGCTTGGCAGGCAGAAAGACACAATTATTAGTGTTCATTTGTGCTCTTTGTGACTTCGCCTGCCTTGGCGTAGTCCCGAATGCTTTCGGGACGAAGACTGGTGGCTTTGTGGCTAATCATCCTGAAAATCTTTTTTTAAATCCTGTCAATTCTGCTTCAGATAGTATTTACAGCCCTCTTAACCAAATCTTAACATTCCTCTTATACTAACTTAACTTTCCCTCCGTAAGATATAAATGAACGGATAATAGAAGTCCGATTTAAATAAAGGAGGAAAATGTGAAAAAAACGCTACTGATCGTAATTGTTGTAGTATTAGCATTTGGTATTTTAAATGCAGAGACAAAACTGAAAATGGAAATTTGGAACCGTTGGAGTTATGAGATGGAAGACGGTGAGGTAACAAAAAATGAGATGGCTCTCAAAAGAGGTTATCTTCGTCTTGAACCAAAATTCGG
>JAUVLU010000065.1 GCA_030600585.1 Candidatus Cloacimonadota bacterium
TATTACGAAGATCAAGTGGAAACAGTGTTTGAAAAACTGTTCTTTGAGATCAATAATGAGAATAATGTTGGATTAATCGGCAAAAATGGATGCGGTAAAACTACATTGTTTTCCATTTTGTTGCAAGAACATAGACCAGTGAGTGGTAGTTTATATTTCCAGCAGAATCTGTGTATAGGTCATCTTCCACAGGAAGTGAGAATTCCTGAAGAATTAATCGTGCTGGATTATTTATGGCAGCTAAAACCAAAACTTTTCAACCTGAAGAAGAAAATGGAAAAATTAGAGCAATATTCCCAACATGAGACGATCAAGATTTTAGCTGATTTTGATACATTTGGTGGTTATAAGTTTGATGTTCATTTTCAGAAGATTATGTCTCAATTCAATCTGGATGAATCATTCCTGATAAGAAAAGTGAACACAATGAGTGGTGGAGAAAAAACGAAAATTGCCCTTTGCCGAATCATGCTGGAAGAACCGGATCTGCTATTGTTGGATGAACCAACCAACAATCTGGATGTGCAGACCTTAGAGTGGTTGGAAGAATATCTAAAAGAAATTTTGATCCCGTTTGTTGTTATCAGCCACGACAGAAAATTTCTGGATAATTGTGTTCAGGATATCTGGGAGATCGAAAATAAAGCAATTTTGAAATATTCAGGGAATTATTCATTCTACAAAATGCAAAAGGATGAAGAATTCAATCGTAAATTGCATCAATATAAAAGTGCACAGAAAAAGATTAAAAAGCTCAAGAAAGCAGTTCATGATAGAAAAGGCTGGGCGAAAAGTCATCAGGCGCAAACAGGAAAAGAGGGGTATGCTCCGGTTTATGAAACAATTACTAATCAAGCTAAAGATGCAATGCGAAGAGCAAAAGCTGTGGAAACAAGACTCAACAAAGAGATCGAAAAAGCAGAAAATGAAAAACCATGGATCGAAAAGAAGCGTGAGATACATTTTGAAAATTCAAAGTTAAAGGTTCAAACCGTGTTGAAAGTGGAAAAACTATCTAAAATGTTTGGAGATAAACATGTGTTGAACGATTTGAGTTTCTTGGTAGAAACCGGTTCAAATGTCTTGATCAGCGGAAAGAACGGTTTCGGTAAATCAACTTTGTTAAAGATATTAATGCAGAAAATCTCTGAATATGAAGGAAGTTTCTGTTGGTCACCACAAGCCAGGATCGGATATTATGAACAAGAAATAGAAAACTTGAATATTAACAAAAATATCCTGGAAGAATTGATCGAAGGGGATATGACCAAACAAGCTCATGCCAGAACGATTCTTGGCAGTATGAATCTTCGTAGAGATAAGGTTCATCAGAAAATAGCAAGTCTCAGTATTGGAGAGCGAAGCAAAGTAGCTTTGGCAAAGATCATCATATCTAATGCTAATGTTCTGCTGTTGGACGAACCGACTAACCATCTGGAAATTGCAGCGAGAGAAGCGTTGGAGGATGCATTAATCGGATTCAGCGGCACGATCATCTTTGTGAGTCATGATCGCTATCTCTGTGAAAAGCTTTCAGCAACGGAAATTAATCTGGATAGGTGAAATGATGAAAAAGAGTTCTAAAAAATTATACACGCGAAAGCGTCCTGCTCATCCCGATGAAGCACATACAACCAGCAAACGCTGGTTCAAAAAGAAAGGACGCAAAGCAGTGAGGAAACATTTAAAAAGAGAAATGGAAAATGAAAAAGATAAATGATTACCACAGAGCACACAGAGAACACGGAGGAAAAGATTTAACACCGAATGTAACTCAAACATTCCTGTTTGAGATTTTGGAATAAAATATCCATAATATTTAGTTCTTGTTCACAAGTTGAACTTGTGAACACAATTGGATTGGAAGTTATACTTCCAAAAGAATAAGTGAAATGAAAAAAGTGCGTTTACAAGTGCAACTTGTAAACGAGAAAATTGTTTTTCGCTGTTGAATGAAAAGTCCGTGTTTAGTCTGTGAAAGTCAGTGGCTTTTATTTATTCGCGTTTCTTAGCGTTCTTAGCGGCAAAAAAATCCGGCTTCGTTAACCCGTCCTCCGCAGTAGCAGAGCTACGAAGGGTGGATACTACGCCGTGACAAGAAGGGAAAAAATGAAAAACATCAAAATAGTAAAATACGAACACAAATACGCAGCAGCAACAGCCGTAATGTGGCAAAACAGTTCTAAGGGCTGGAATGGTGAAACATTCTTTACGACCAAGCAAGCTGTAATAACGGAAGAGGAAAACTCGATTTGTTTGAATGTTTGGCTGGCTCTAAGTGGGAAATTGGTCGTCGGTTATTGCAACTTATTTGAATATCAGGCAGATACGGGAGCACTTTATATCGGACTTCTGAATGTTCGCGATGATCATCACGGACAGAAGATCGGAAAGGTTTTGGCCTTGAAAGCTGTGGAAAGAACAATCGAACTCGGTTGGGAACGACTCGATCTTTACACCTGGACTGGAAATACAAAAGCTGTTCCGCTTTATAAGAAAACAGGTTTTTTCTGGGAAGATCGTGATGATACAACCCATCTGGTGAACTTCATTCCGTCCGTTTTGAATAATGAATTGCTGAAAGAATATTTCAAAGATATCGATTGGTATGAGGACAGCATTCGTAAAATAGAAGTTAAACCGGACGGCAGAAAAGAGAATGAATTTGAATATCTTACTTACGAATGGGAAAAAGGCGGGAAACATCTTCTTGCGGAATTCTGTCGTCGAGGGAGAGGATTGCGAAAGATCGAAACAAATGAATTTGCGATAACTGTAACAGCGGAAGACTTGAAGCTGGTTTTCGGTGATAAATACAAGATAAAATATGAAATAGAGAATAAAACGAAAATTCCTTTGAAGATCGAAATTAAAGGCATCAACGAAAAAAATATTAAATTTGATTTTTCAAAAAAGTTTTCGGTAAAAAAATCTGAAACGATTGAAGCGGAATTTTTTGTAGAAGCAATCGAGAAAGAACAAAATACTTGGAAAACTCATCCGAATGTGATCTCTGAAATTTCTGTAAACGGCAAAAAATCACTTTTCAAAATTGGGATAGACCCGAAATTTCCTGCAAAAATTAGTTTAGTTCAAACCGACGGGATTTGCTATAAAGATGTTGAAACTGAGATGTTCATAGATATCGAAAACTGTTTTAAAGAAGATGCGGTTTTCAGTTTTGAACTTCCTAATACAGATTGCGTTAGCTTCCAACCAAAGAAATTTAAAATCGCTCTCAAATCCCAAGAAAAGAAGTCGATTCCTATAAAATATTTTCTGAAGAAAGGTTGTATTTATGTGCAGGAAGTCGAAGTAAAAGTTGTAAAACAAAATTCAGATTTTATTTTCAAACGAAAACTGGAGAGCTTTTTTCCTACTTACACAGATATGTTTTACGGCAAAAGGCAGGATTTTCACATAATTTCCAATGGAAAATATGTTCTCTATTTCCGTTACAAAGATCATATAAATCGAGCATTCTTTATGGATTATGCGGCTTCGGGAAGAATCTTTTTTAATTATCCGAAATTGGGGAAACCGTATCGGGATGAGTTTAATAAACGCTTGTATGATAAAGTGGAATATACTTCCGAAGGCTCGGTTTCACGGTTTACGGTTTATTATTCTTCCGAAGAGATCAAGGGACTGAAGTTCAAAAATATTTTTGAATTGAGTGCAAACGGAATCCTGAAAACCTGGTTGGAATTTGAATTTTACGGCAAAAATAAGTGTCAGAAAGATATTCAAATGAAGTACAGCGTAGGAGTGCCGTTTGCCGAAACG
This sequence comes from Candidatus Cloacimonadota bacterium, assembly GCA_030600585.1. Taxonomy (GTDB): domain Bacteria; phylum Cloacimonadota; class Cloacimonadia; order Cloacimonadales; family TCS61; genus Tenebribacter. The sequence goes on from JAUVLU010000065.1 coordinate 3,787, forward strand.
GTAATGCATTATGACGGAAAATTAGTTGAAACAAAAAGCGATGTTAAGAACGAACCGATGAATTGGGATTGTGAGAAATTCACCGAACCTTGGATTTTTTCAAAACAAGATGAGATAACTGTCGGCGTTATTTGGAACGATGATAACCCGCTTCAATTGGGTGATTGGGAGAAATTCTTTGAATTCGATCTCGGGAAGATGAAAGCGGGAGCAAAATTTTCTACAAAGCCGATAATTTGTTCGATCAATACTTTCCAAAATTATAAGGAATTGAGAAATTACGCCCAAAAGAAGAAATTGAAAAATGATAGAACAAAGGAAAGTTTTCACTTTGAAATAAATGATGGAAATCCTTTTGTTAATGAAAATATTACGCTTTCAATTCACGAATTTAAGAATATAAATGTGAAAGGAAATATTGTCATCACATCACAAAAAGGTTCATTAATAGCTGTTTCAGGAAGATTTACAGAAAACAGAGAACTTATTTTGGAATCTCATCTTACCGAAAATAAAGGAATCGATGTAGCTGAAATGAAGGCTGAACTTGAAAATCTCAAATTCAGCAGGAATAAAGCTTTCTTCCCAATCGGGAAAGGAAAGATTGATTATTCCAAAAGTGAGGACAGACACGAAGTTTGCAACGGAATTATTTCGCTCAAAGCTTCCGATAAATTTGGTCCTGCTTTGTATTCGATGAAATATAAAGAGAAAGAATGGCTCGATTCTTCGTACCCGACTCCGATTGCAAAATCGTGGTGGAAACCCTGGATCGGCGGAATATATTTATCACCTCCGCAAGCTCAAATAGAATCGATCATTAAAGAAAAATACAGCGTGAAATTTGTTGAGAAACAAGACACTTCCGGAAATAAATGGTCGGGTTTGTGTATCGAATTTACCTTCAAAAAAAATGAGAAATTCAAGGGTTTGAAAGTTAAGCAATATTTTCTTTTGCTTCCGAAAGTTCCTGTAGTGTTCAGCATTGCGGAAGTTATGCAAAATACTGGAAGATATATTTCAAACCAGTATATGCAAGCTGCCTGCTTCCTGAAACCTGATGAAGTTTTCACAGATTCATCATTCCTGAGAAAAGCTGAAAATTGTGATGATGTCGAAATTATTGTGGGTGATAAAATGCAAAATCGTCAGACAAAAGAATGTGCAATCTTCAAAAGCAAAAACAGAAAAGAAATTCTGCATATAAAATCGGTGTCCAATCGTCGTGATATTTATATGCTTTTGGATACAAGTGTTATTTCCGCCTGGATCGGCGATATGATGAAAGCAAAAAACGGTGAAACTGTGTTTATAAATCCGCATTTTTATATTTTCAATGAAGAGGTGATCGATGATAGTGTTTTGGTAGATTTAGAGAATATTCGTTTTGAGTAGATAAAGACCTTGCGAATTATGCATTGGCTTGAGAAGCAAACGATGCTGGAATTCTCTTGCTTGTCTAATGGTTTTTGTAAGAGTAATTCTTTCATATAAACCTTCACAATGGTTGGATAGTAGGATAAATGTAACTCAAAATTCCGATTTTGAGAAAAACCATTGAAAAAGTTCAGCAGGAAGAGAATACTTATAAACTTTTTCAAGGTTAGTTTAGAGTAAAATATCCGCCTGTCCCGTTGAATTCTTTTCTATTCAACTAGGATGATATTTTTAAAAAGGAAAACGACTTCGTGAAAAAGTTGTTGTTTAGCTTTGCAAAGCCGACAATAGTCGTTTAGCAATAATCCCGATTTAATCGGGACACTCCAGAAAAAGTCAGTGTTAGTCAGTGGCAAAAAAATCCGGCTTCTCCGGCAGTTGCCGGATACGCTGTGACAAGTTAGGCTTCATTCCGATAAATCGGAATTTCGCCCGAACAAGAAGGAGTTATAATGAATTATAAATTAGTAACAACAAATGAAAGACGAGACCTTATAAAAGCTGGCGATAATATCGTCGAAGCTGTTTACCCCGAATTTATGCTGCACGACGCAGTTGCAAATGAATGGTTTTTCCAGCTTTATAATGATTTCCCAGAATATCAATATTGGCTGCTGGATGGAGAAGAAATTGTTGGAATTGGAAATTCAATTCCTATATTTTGGAAAGATAAGCTGGAAAACCTTCCTGAAGAAGGCTGGGATTGGGCGATAGTAAAAGGATTTAAAGATAAAGAGAAAAACATCAAACCAAACCTGCTTTGTGCTCTTTCCATTACCATAAATCCGAAATACCAGGGAAAAGGTATAAGTACGAAAATGATAAGATCAATGGTAGAGATCGGGAAAATTAGGAAATTCGAATCATTAATAATTCCTGTTCGTCCGACCTTGAAGAAAGATCATCCGCTTATTGAAATGGAGAAATATATTTTATGGAAAAGAGAGGATGGACAACTTTTCGATCCCTGGCTGCGAGTTCATGAAAAACTCGGAGGTAAGATCATTAAAGTTTGTTCTGAGGCAATGGATATTCGAGGTTCTGTGCAGGACTGGAAAAACTGGACAGGAATGGATTTCCCCGAATCAGGAAGCTATAAAATAGATGGAGCTTTGAAATTGATTGAGATCGATCTTGAAAAAGATGAAGGAATTTACATCGAACCGAATGTTTGGGTGGTACATGAATTGTAAATCAGACACTCTTGTCTGATAAAAATACTCGTTCAGGAGTGAACGAGAAACAGAAGATAATATGATCTTACAAACAGATCGTTTGGAGATAAACTTGAAAATAAAGAAAATTAAGAAGAGAACAGAGCGAAGCAGGATTTGCAAGGAAATAATCGAATCCTTACCAGATTGGTTTGGAATTGAATCTTCTAACCATGAATATATCGAAAAATCGGCTGACACTGATTTCTATGCAGCATATATGTTTGGCAAAGAGGTGGGTTTTTTCTCTGTCATTTCTCATTTTCCACAAACCAGCGAAATCTATGTATGTGGTATTCTATCGGATTTTCATCGTTTGGGAATTGGGAGAGAACTATTACAAGTTGTTGAAGAAGATCTAAGAAAGAATAAAAAGAAATTCCTAACCGTGAAAACTTTAAGTTCTTCTTATCCCGATAAAGGATATGCACAAACCAGGGAGTTTTATAAAGCATGTGGATTTATCCCAGTGGAAGAATTTAAAGAATTATGGGGAAAAGAAAATCCGTGTTTGTTTATGGTAAAAATACTATAACATAAACATTCCAGTCTATTGTTGGAACATAATAATTAAGGAGATTTTAAATAAATTATATAGGAGATAAAATGTATAAATATATTATGTTTTTTTTAGTTTTATTAGTTGTATTCACGCTTCATTCCAAGGAAGTGATCGATATTCCGCTGATCGATAAACCACCGATCATAGATGGTGTTATTTCTGCTGGTGAATGGTCATCAGCAACAAAGTGGGATGAATTCTATCAGATTTCTCCCGGTGATAATACAGAACCATCGGAAAGAACTGAAGTATATCTGGCATACGATGAAAATAATATTTACTGTATGGCAAAATGTTACTTTGAAGATATGAATAAATTACGGGATAATCATTGTAGCCGTGATCAAATATATATAACTGACCGAGTTTACTTCTTCTTTGACACTTTTCATTCCAATACACAGACCTATTACTTCGGATGCAATGCAAATGGGGAACAGGCAGATGGAATCATAATTGAGGACACTGACACTTCAATCGATCTGTTTTATTATGCTGCAGGTGGGAAAAATTCCGAAGGATATATTATCGAGTTAGCTTTACCCTTGGAAAGTATAAAGTACAAAAGTGGAAAGGATGTAACTTGGGGAGTATTCTTTATACGTCATATTCCAGATGGCTCTGAAAAAGTTTGTGGATTCCGTGTTCTCCGCGGAGGAGGAAATTTCTATGATAATTATGGAATTCTCCGTTTTGCTGAACTACCCAATAATATGAATCTAAAACTGATTCCATCACTAACAGGAAATTATAACCAGTTTCAGGATAACCTGTATGATGATGAAGAAAATGATTCAGAGTTGCAGCCGGAATTGAATATCTTCTTTGAACCGAATTCCAACCTTACATTCACAGCCACGATAAATCCCGATTTCAATATTATTGAAGCTGATGGATTGGAAATTGATGTAAACTCCCGTTATCCTCGTTATTACCAGGAGAAAAGACCTTTCTTCATTGAACAATCGAATCCCTTCAGCACAGATCTTATAATATTTAATACAAGAAATATTATAGATCCACTATGGGGAACGAAACTTTCCGGTTCGATTGGCAAAATGTCTGTTTATGGCTTGCTGTCAGTTGATGAAAATACTTATGGAGATAGATTTGATTATGCTGATTCACTGAAATCTGATGCAACATTTGCCTTCTTGAGCTTCAATAAAAAACTAAGGGAAGGAAATTCATTCCTACGTGCTTCTGGTACTATGCGACGTTTTGAAGATTACGAGAATTTCCTAGTAAGTTTAGATGCCAATAACAGGTTCAATGATGAAATTGATGCCGATTTTCAACTTGTTGCAACTTCAAATGAAGTTGTTGCTGGCGATGAAATTGAAACAAAAATGGGATACGGATATTCGGTGGACCTGGATTATTATAATGGAACCTGGCTCTTGAATTTAGAATCCAATGGAATTACAGAAGATTACACAGCAGATCTTGGTTATATCTACGATAAAAATAGTATTTTTTCAAATAGCCGAATAGAGTATCAAATCCATAGCAAAACAGATAAGGACTTTTTACGCTATATGAAGATATCTTCAAGTCAGTACGTTAAAACTACATTTGATCTTAAAGATATCAGATCTCACTATTGGCAATTAATGTGTGGTGCTATGTTCAATAATAATTTTTCTTTCTGGACAGGATTGGAAATGACCATGGAAAATTATCTAAGTAAAGATTTTTACATGTATTATCCGTGGTTAAGTCTAACGTATGAGCCGATTAAACAATTGAAAATGAATTTCCTAATCGTAGATGGAGAAAATCTGTATTTTGGTTACACTCATGGAGAAACTGCAGATTATTACAA
>JAUVLU010000031.1 GCA_030600585.1 Candidatus Cloacimonadota bacterium
AAAGGTCCAACCGGTTTTGTGGGATCATCAAAATCAGGGTCATCTTCTTTTACCAGAACCTGAGTTACAACAGTTGTAATAGGAATGTTCTTTCCCTTCTGCATAAAATAATTCTGCAACGTGTTCTGGAACATATAACCGATCTGACCTTGCGTCATTGCACCTACGATATCCATCGGCATCGCTGAAACAAGTTTTTTGCCTTCTTCCTGCTGAATTAATAGACTTCCTGCTTGAGGTCCATTTCCGTGAGTAATGATCAATTTATATCCCATTGCATTCATTTTTACAAGTTGCTCGCAGGTTATTTCTACATTTTTGAATTGCTCTTCGGCAGTTCCCTTTTCGTGAGCTTGTTTGATAGCATTGCCGCCAAGTGCAATAACGACAAGTTTCTTTTTATCTGTCATTTTAAATTTCTCCTTAGATTTTTACTCATTCCCTTACCCCTTCTCTTAAAAAAGAAGGGGAATTAAAAAAAATGAGAATTTTCCCTTTCCTTCTATTTCTCTCTCTTTTCAAGAGAGTATCAGGGTGAGTTTTTAAATATCTACTTTCATACCGCCAATGGTCATTGCCATAATAGCTTTCTGTGTATGCAGTCTGTTTTCTGCAATATCTGTAATGATGGAATTTGGACCGCTTGCCACTTCATCGGTAACTTCTCTACCGCGATCAACAGGCATTGGATGAATGTATAAAGCGTTATTTGTGCGATCCATTCTTTCCTGATTGCATATCCAATCAGTCATTTTGCTTGCTCTGACAATTTCTGCTTCTTTGCCAATTTCGTAAAAATCGGGTCCGAACCAATTACGTGAATAAACAAATTCCACATCATCTGTGTAACCTGCATCTGGATCGTTGATGATCTCAAATTTCGTTCCATTTGCTTCACAGTTTGCTCTCACTTTTGCAATCTCTTCTTCAGGAAGATCGTAGCCTTTCGGGAAAGCAAGTTTCACATTCATACCGAGTCGTGAAGTGATGAGCAGATTTTCATGAACAGAGCAGTAAGAACGCGCTAACGAACCATGAGCCCAGGTCATTAGAATAGTTTTATCTTTTAGATCACCTTTATGTTCCTGCATTCCCATCACATCGGAAAGTCCCTGACAGGGATGATATTTATCATCTGCCATATTGATAATTGGAACATTCATCCATTTTGCATATTCACGCAAAAGAGCATTTCCATCACCATAATTTTCCACGGAAGTTTCCAGAATTCTGATTCCCATTCCGCAGGCATATCTTGCCAGAACTTGTGCAGCATCTTCAATTGTTTCTCCTGCCTGCACTTCTACTCCACCGCTGGTTTTTTTCAGACGCATAGTTTTTGGTTCCAAAAATTGCGCATGACCACCGAGTTCCGTAGCTGCCGATTCAAAAGAGATTCTGGTACGGAGTGATGGGTTAAAGAAGAACATCAGGAAAGTTTGGTCTTTTAAAAGTTGATTATATTTATCTCCATATCTGTCTGCCTTCATTTCTTTGGCGAGTTTTATTAATGCATTGATTTCATCAACACTAAGTTCTTGAGTACAAATTACATCTTTATCTTTCATATTTACTAACATTTTTTTCTCCTATTTTTTTGGAGTGCAATAACCGTGTTATTGCTTTTTAAAATATCGCGGATATTTTACTCCAAATTTACCTTAAAAAAGTTTATAAGAATTTCTCTTCTTGCTGAACCTTTTCAATGGTTTCATTTCACTACTGCTTAACTGTTTCATCATTTCAATTACCTCCCAACCGTTGAAAAGGCTAATTGAAAGAATTCCTCTGGCAGAAGCCGTTTTCAAGGTTTTTTACAACCTTCCACCCATAAGCAATGTCATGATCGCTTTCTGAGCATGAAGACGGTTTTCCGCTTCATCATAAACCACACTTTGCGGACCATCGATAACGGCATCCGTAACTTCCATATCTCTATCTGCAGGAAGGCAATGCATATAAATTCCGTTCTTATCGATAAGTTTCATTTTCTTTTCATCGCAGATCCAATGTTTATTCTTTTCAAAAAGATCTTTCATGCCGTCCAGATTTTCTTCTCTGGTTTTTTTGCCGTTTTCATCCATTTGAGCAAAGTAAGGAAGAGCACCCCACGATTTTGGATAAACCACGTGAGCACCTTCGAATGCAGCTTCCATATCGTCGGTTTCTTCAAAAGTACTGCCATTCTGAGCAGCGTATGCTTGACATTGCTTAGTAACTTCAGGATCGAGTTCAAATCCTTTTGGTCGAGCCAGAACTACATCCATCCCCAATAATGAAGGGGCAAGTGCCAGACTCTGCGGAACAGCGAAAGGTTTTGATGTGGAACCGGAATATGCCCAGCTTATTACGAATTTTTTCTTTTTGAAATCACCGATTTTTTCTTTGATCGTAAGCATATCGGCAAGTGCCTGACAGGGATGGTATTTATCACATTCCATGTTGATAATTGGAATATCGGAATAGTGTGCAAATTCCTTCATTGTTTCGTGTGCAAATCCATAGATCCATTGAGATGGAGCACCATACATTCTGATTGCCAAAGCGTCTCCGGTTCTGCTGAGAACCTGAGCAACATCACAGATCCTTTCTGTTTTATATGGAACTTCAAATCCCTTACGAGCGGGAGTGTATGTTTTTCCCGGCTCAAGGTCTACATGAAAACCACCAAGTTGTTGAATACCGGCAGCAAATGTACTTCTGGTTCGCAGAGAGCTATTGAAGAACATTGTGTAAAGTGTTTTACCTTTTAAAATATGGGATGTGTCTTCATTCAATGCATAACGGGTTTTCAGCTCTTCTGCCAATCGCAGAAGTGTTTCCCATTCTTCTTTTGTATAATCGATTTCCGGACTGATCCAGTCCCTTCCTAGAAATTTGTTACTTCTCATTTTAATCTCCTTGTATATAAATTATTTTTTCTAATTTCAGGATAAATGATACAGAATTAATCTGATCATTTTATTTATAATTTTGGAATTAGTGAATTTTAATTAATTGATTTTTTAGATGAAGATACAGGATAATCTGCGCATCTCGTAGATGCGTCTCAGCATAACATCAATCTTCAGTTCACTTTTCATATCCGTACCTCCTTATTTTTTTTACGTGGTTAATTTCTTAAAATAGTGTAAATTATGTCAACCACGTTTTTGCATTTAAGGTAAAATGCAATTTATACTTAAAAAGAAAAACCAATTCAATAAGAGTATAATTGAATTGGCTTTAATTCTATATTAGTTTAATTATGAAGTTTACTCTATCCAATACTCCGATTTTTGCAATTTGGATAATGCATTCTCACTTAATTGGTAAACATACTCCTTTCCCGGAAATGTTTTATTCTTAACTTTTCTTATGTATATTTCTAAAGTTAACTGAACAAGCACCAAAAGTCCGTCCCTTCTTGTCTCTATACCTGTTGCAGAAACATCTTCAAGGGAGTCTAAATAATTAGCATATTCAAGAATAACTTCAGGAATAAAACACTTTGCAAATTTTGGGCGGAATGGCTGGTAAAATCCCAATAGATCATGCATTATAAGAAGTTGACCATCTACGTTTGGACCGGCACCAATTCCATAAACAGGAATATCAAGATGTTTGGCTATTTGTTCGGCAGATTCAGCAGGCATAGCTTCCAGCAATACAGCATAAACACCAGCTTCCTGCAATGCTAAAGCATCTTTGAGAATATCTTCAAAACTTGTGCGGGATTTACCTTGAACCTTATAACCTCCAAAGCTCGATGTGGATTGAGGAGTTAAACCAAGATGACCACACACAAGTATCCCTGCATCAACAATGGCTTTAACTTTATCAACAACTCTAATTCCTCCTTCACATTTAATTGCATCACATCCAGCTTCCTTAACGAATCTGAGCGCATTTTCCACAGCAAGAGTTGTACTGATCTCGTATGCTCCCTGTGGCATATCACCGATAATAAATGTATTTGGAGCACCTTTTCTAACTGATTTTGCCATCGATAACATTTCATTCATTGAGACCGGATTAGTTGTTTCATAACCCAATTGCACCATACCACCAGAATCTCCAATTAATATCATGTCGATTCCTGCCTGTTCCGCACAATACGAAAACGGATAATCATAAGCTGTAACCCATGCAATAGCTTTGCCCTTTCGTTTCATTTTGTTGAAATCCTTAATTCCTTTTTTCCCTGATAAACCCATCTTACCTCCTTTTTTTATACAAAAAAACGCCGGTTGGGATAACCGGCGTTTTTCTTGATATTATTTTTTTAGAATACAGTTATCCCTTTGGTGGCGAACCACGCATCATAGCTATAACCATAACTGTAAAATTCATATTATCCTCTAACTCCTATTTCATTAAAAAAGGAAAGTTGCCTGACCACTTGCAAGTGGTCAGGCTAAATTTCTTTATTTCATCAGGATCATTTTCTTAGTTGAAGTATAATTGTCAGTATTCATTTTATAGAAATATATCCCGCTTGAGACAGATTTACTATTCTCATCTTTACCATCCCACATTACTTGATGATTTCTTGCTGCCAATTTTTCATTGATAAGTGTTTTTACATGCTGTCCCTTTATATTGAACACAATCAGTTCAATGTTACCTTCTTCTGCTAAAGAATAATTTATTGTTGTAATCGGATTGAATGGATTGGGATAGTTACCTGTAAGCTCAGTGATAAACGGCAAGATATTTTCAACACCTGTTCCGGTATAGGTGAATTCAAAGTCGATGATTTCGGATTCACCCCCATCGTAAACTGCCGTAACTTCAGAAAGATAAGTTGTACCATTTACGAGTCCGTTATATTGGTAAAACAGATCTGTTGTAAACTCTACATAACCACCATCAATATAAACATTATAGCCGATCAAATCACGCGAAGCCGGAGCATCCCAGCTTGCATAACCATGTTCGGTAACGAAAAGATTCTGTGGTGGGTTTAGGGTAGGATTATAAACAAGTGTCAGATTTATGCCTGGTGTAATAATACCCTCTTCAACAATAACACCATTTATCGTATCAGGATCATAATCCTCAAGAGTGGCAATTACATCATAAGTTCCAACTTCAATTTCTATTGTGTAATCTCCATTTGTATCAGGATTAACAGTGACATCGCCTGCAGTTACTTCAATATCTTCAACGTTACCACTACCACCATCAAGAGAAATATTACCGGTAATCCATCCTGAAACCGGAACCATTCCATTTTCATCTGTTTTAAGAAGATATACTTCATCACGGGAAGTGGACTGATTATTAGAATATCCTCCAATTATGTAACCTTCATCGGCAGTTTGTTGCACGGAATATCCAAACTCAGGATTTTCACCACCATAACTTTGTGTCCAGAGAGTATCGCCGAGAACATCGGTTTTCACCAAATAAATATCAATAATCGGGTAATTTACTGTGTAACCCGCAATAACATAACCCCCATCAGTAGTTTGTTGTACTGAATTTCCAAACTCATCATATATGCTACCATAAGCCTGAGTCCAAAGAACTTGCCCCGAATCATCAGTTTTAATTAAATATACATCCTTTGTATAAGTTTCGTCAGAAACGTTTCCGCAAATAATGTATCCACCATCAGATGTCAGTTGAATATCTGCTGCCTCCTGATTGTTTGCATCGCCATAAGTTTGTGTCCATAGCGTATTTCCGGCAGCATCCGTCCTGATCAATAATACATAAGTATGCCCATTAATGGTAGTTTTTCCGGCAATGATATATCCTCCGTCTAATGTCTGCTTCACAGAACTGCCAGCCTCATATTGATTTTCATCATAGATATGTGTCCAGAGAGTATCACCATAGGAGTTGGTTTTGATTAAGAATATATCATTTGAATAATCCGAATTACTGGTATATCCCGTAATAATATATTCACCTTCCGATGTTTGCTGTACGGATTGACCGAAATACTTGATAGTAGCATCTGCACAAGTATAAGAACGTGTCCAGAGAGTATCTCCAACAGCATCTGTTTTAACCAAAAGTGCCTTGTAATCAGGCGATTCCCCTGTATATCCAGCCATAATACATCCTCCATCCGATGTCAATTGCATTGAAAAACATACATCAATAGGTTGATTATCATAAAAGCGTGTCCAGAGAGTATCTCCATAAGAATCTGTTTTCATAAGATAGAAATCGTAGTCATTATTAGCCATGTGTCTAATACTTCCCGCTGCAAGGTATCCACCATCAGATGTTTGCTCAACAGAATAACATGAGTAAGAATCCTCTCCTCCGTAAGTTCGCTCAAAAGTGATCTGAGCCATAATTCCACTATTGAATAACAAACCTAAAATAAATACTAGTAATAATTTTTTCATTTTTTCCTCCTTTTTTTATTGAATTAAAATCATTTTCTTTGTAAAAGTATATTCACCTGCTTTCATCTTGTAGAAATAAATGCCACTGGAAACAGGTTTACAGTTTTCGTCCTTTCCATTCCACACAACTTGATGATTACCTGTAGGCAATTTCTTATTGATAAGCGTTTTCACCTTTTGCCCTTTCAAATTGTAGATCGTTAACTCCGTGTTCTCCGTACTCTCTGTGGTAGAAAAAGAAATGGTTGTTTCCGGATTGAAGGGGTTGGGGTAATTACCGTTGAGTTCAGTGATAAGCGGTAATATATTTCCTATACCTGTTCCGGTATAGGTGAATTCATAATTAATAGGATCAGATTCACCTTCATCGTAAACTGCCGTTACTTCTGAGAGATAAGTTGTGCCGTTTACAAGTCCGTTGTATTGACAAAACAGGTCCGTCGTAAATTCTACATAATCATCATTGAGATAAACATTATAGCCTATCAAGTCACGGGAGGATGGAATTTCCCAATTAGCATATCCTTCTTCTGTTACAAAAAGATTTTGTGGTGGGTTTAGCGGGATAAAATTTTGATTACCTTCTATACAATAAACATGTCCATCATCGGAGCCTGCGATAACATCCGAAGCACCACTACCGTTTACATTTTCAATTGGTGAAACAGCCCAAACCATATTTCCGGTTTGATAACTCCACAACAATGTTCCGTCTATACCATTTAGACAATAAACAGAACCGGCATAAGTACCTCCTCCAATATCATTTCCTCTGTCTCCAACCATAATATCTTTTACTCCATCACCGGAGACATCTTCCGTTATTCCCACTGTATGAACCCAGTTAACTACCTCGTAAGTCCACAAAATTGTACCTGTGGCACCATCAAAACAATATACATTATCATCCCCTGAGCCTGCAATAACCTCATTTTTACTATCACCGTTTATATCCTGTGTGATGACTACTTCTTGAATAAAATCTGTAGGGGTTGAATTTGTCCATATAGTAGTTCCGTCTGCTCCGCTAAAGGCATACATTACTCCATCCAAATTACCAACAATAACATCCTCTTTCTCATCATTATTTATGTCCGGAATATTTTTAACACAATTACTCTGAATGTCACCAATATTTTTTTCCCATATCATATCTCCGTTTGCACCGCTAAAGCAGTATGTTCCGGCAATTCCGGGATTATACCAGTCCCAATTCCCAATCAATACATCACTTATACCATCATCGTTCACATCTTCAATTGGTGAAACAGCCTGTATATGTTGTCCCGGTACTGAAGATGTCCATACCGGATTACCATTAGATCCATCTACCAAAGCTACCCAGCAACTATCTGAACCTACTATTATATCGCTTACTCCGTCTCCGGTAACATCAGGTATTATATCAATAGCAGGTATAAACCCTTGAGGATCTGGGGTAAATGACCATATTTCTACTCCCGTTTCACCATCGAGACAATACAGTTTGGGACCAACCGGAGGAGTTGAAGGAATTGTTAATAAAAAGCCTTCCGCAATAAGTGCTTCCTGAGATCCGTTACCATTCAAATCTTCAATTGTTTTCAGGTCACCAACTTTGGTGCTCATAGGATAATCCCAAATTAAATTTCCGGTTTCTCCTTCTATGCAACATACTTTATATGCATATGCTTGAGTACCGGCAATAACCTCCTGTATTCCGTTTCCACTTACATCATTAATTATGGTAAGTCTCTCAACCCATGCCATGTTTCCCGAATTCATGCTATGTTGCCAGATAACCTCCTGTCCGTACGCGTTGTTTGCAAAAATAAAAGCTACAAACATAATAATAATAAAAATACTGAATTGATTCTTACTCCTTAACAAAATATACCTCCTTTTTTTATTTTTATTTTTTAATAAACTTATCTAATAGTATTGACTTTTCCCAGATACTCTCAAATACATATTTAAGTGCTTTGGCAAAACTGGGGTGGTTAATTATCATTGTTGTTATACTTGGTTTTAACGAGATAGGATCATTCAATGCAAACATTGTTATTCTTTCATCAAAGATAATCATTTTCATTGGCAATTCCTCGATTACTCGTGATTCTTCTCCCTCAGAAACCCATAAAGAGATTACATCCACAAGTTCTTGTTTCAAAACATCCTTATACTCATAAATACCTTTGAACTTGACTCCTCTTTTCAGAGCTTCAATTTCTTTATCACTATCTTTAATATACGGAGCGGTGTATGGTGCTTTCGAAAAAGCAAGAAGTTCCTTGTTAGTTGATTCTATATAGGAAATGTATTTTTCCCGAATTTGTTTCTTATTTTTTATTATTTCAATATATTCCAAAGGATCAATCCGATCTCTATTTTTATCATACAATGAAGACAAATTGTTCGATAATTCGAGAGCAATTTTTTCATTTTCCTGATATTGACCAATTATACTTTGAAAAACAATTTCAGGTTCTACTGCTTTATATCGTTTAACTTTGCCAATCTTTTCAATACATATTCCTTTTTTTATGATGTTATCCAATATTTCATAGATCTTTTGTCTTGGGATATTGGATGTTTTTGCAATTTCTGTAGCTGTGAAACTGCTCTTATTCAATAATGAAATATAGACTCTTGCTTCTCTTAATGTGAATCCTAGTTTTGTTAGTTTCTCAACATATAAATTCATATTTATTCCTATCACTCCCTTATGGGGGTTACAAAAGTATTTTATGTTTTTTTGTCAAATAAATATTTTTTTTCACAAAAAAACGCCGGTTGGGATAACCGGCGTTTTTGTTGATTTTCTTGATTTCAAAATACAGTTATCCCGTTGGTGGTGAACCACGCATCATAGCCATCATCATAACTGTAAAATTCATATTATTCTTTCATCCTATTTCATCAGAATCTATAAGCCGCAGGCTTACAAGTCCACTATTATTTTAACAGGATCATTTTTTTCGTTGATGTATAATTATTTGTATTCATTTTATAGAAATAAATACCGCTGGAAACAGCTTTACTATTTTCGTCCTTTCCATCCCATATAATTTGATGATTTCCCGCTGTCATTATCTCATTAATAAGCGTTTTCACTTTTTGCCCTTTTATATTGAAAACAATCAGTTCAATATTACCTTCTTCTGCCAAAGAATAATTTATTATTGTAGTCGGATTAAAAGGATTAGGGTAATTACCATTGAGTTCAGTGATAAGCGGCAATATATTTCCTATACCTGTTCCGGTATATTGGAAGTTTATCTCTATAATTTCTGATGTACCTTCATCATAAATAGCTTTTACGCCTGCATCGTAGTAATTGCCATTAATTAGATCGTAGAAATCATATTCCAGATCAGGAATATTGGTTGCTACTTCTTCCTGATCAAGATACACATTATAACCTGTAAGATCACGAGTGTTTTCTTTATTAGCTTTAGTACTTCTTTTCCTCTCTCCTGTATCGACAACCGGAGCTTCCCATGTGAAATGAGCATAATCCTCTATGCAGGCTACACCAAGATTTTGCGGTGGATCTAATACTGGAATATATGTGAATTCAAATTCAATAATCGCAGATTCACCTTCATCATACAAAGCAGTTACGCCAGCCATATAGGTTTGCCCATCGACTAGTCCAAAATATTGATAAAAAATGTCCGTAGTGAAGGCTACAAAAGCACCATCAATATATACATTATACCCCAGAAGATCACGTGAATTTATTGAATGTCTTCCATTAAAGCTGGTGCTTATGGTAGGAACTCGTGAAATAAGACTTGTATCCGGATTTTTAACAGTGGATCTTTCAACGGACTTATTCCTAAATGGATTGATATTGTTTTTCGCAAAAATTGTTTCACCAACACTACCAGATCCATATAGAGCAAAGCACAGATCATGACCAATATAAGTTGGAAACAGAGTAGAACAAGGAAACCAATCTGTACCTATTCCAACTCCTCCACCAGGATTAATCCAATAAAATTCACTACCGTAAGAATCCATGTGAACTTCCCAGCCCCACTGACCACCAACAGCGAATTCAACAGTATATTGCCAGGAAATCCAATAGATGCCTCCAGATAAGGTTGCCGAAGATGTTAAGGTAATATCCAAGTTACCAATTCCATCATCCACCACAGAACAACCTGGGAGATCATACAACGTTGCTCCAGGCATACCAGCCGCATCTTCGTATATCTTAAGATTTCCCAAACCAGTACCTGGGCCTGAACTTTCAATGAATGCGCCAAGAACTGTCATGGATTCAATATCCCAGGTTTCTCCAGCAGGAACCTCAAAGTCATCTGCTCCCCAAATATCGTAAGGATCAAACATTGTAGATACAAAATCAGTACATATAATAGCACCATCACCAGATGGACTGTCCATCTGATTCCAGAGTGGACCACAACCCGGAGCAAACCATGTTGCATAACCTGTCTCTGTTACGAATAAGGTTTCAGCAGGTTCTTGAGCCATTACTTCGCAAATAAAAAATAAGCTAATAATGATTAATAATAACATCTTTTTCTTCATCTTTCCTCCTATTTTTTTTATTTAATTTTATTAATTTTTCTGTTAATGGTTTTTAAATACTCATCTAATGTTATTGCTCTTTCCCAATAGATTTCAAATAATTCGATAAGAGCATAAGAGATATCAGAATGCTCAACTACCATAGAAGTTAAATCATTTTTTAGTCCTACTCTGTTTTTAAGAGTAAACATTATTGTGTTTTCGTCAGAAATGATAAATTTAAGTGGTAGCTTTTCTATTAAACGAATCTCTTCCCCTTTTTGATTATAACTTTTTATACAATTAATAAAATCTTCCGGATTATCTTCTTCAATTTCATAAATTGCTTTGAATTTTGGTCCTTTTCTAATAATATTATCATATTTTTTTACATAAGGGGGTTTATTAAAAGTCCTGAAAATCTTATTACAATTTTGAGCTATATCTTCAGCTTTTTTGATAATACTGGGTTTGGATGTTAAAATCTGGATGTAATCTAAGGGAGAAGTAGTATCTTTCTGATTATTATATACTTCCTGTAATTTCTTAGCAGTTTCCAGCATTCTTTGTTCTTTTCTCTTCTGCAATTCTATCAGGTTATGAATAGCTACTTCAGGATTTACAGCTTTGAATTTTTTAACTGTACTGGGAACTGTTACACAAAATCCTTTTTCTATCAGAAGGTTTAGAATATCATATATCCTCCCACGCGGAACATTACCAATCTTAGTTATTTCCGTGGCACTAGCAACATTCTGTTTTAATAGTACAGAATATACTTTTGCTTCGTATTCGGTAAATCCGATTTCTAGCAATTCACTGATTATATTTACCATTCGCACCTCACATTATATTTTATTGCAACCTTTAGTTACAAAAAATTATTGGGGAGAGTAATCTGTCAAGCATTTTATTGTAACTATTAGTTGCAAAATAAATATTTAAATAAAAACCCCATCCGCTGGTTGACGGACAGGGCTATTTTAATATCAGCTAATTCGCTCTATTTTATTTCATCAGGATCATTTTCTTTGTTGAAGTATATTCATCTGTATTCATTTTATAGAAATAAATACCGCTGGAAACAGATTTACTGCTTTCGTCCTTTCCATCCCAAACTACTTGATAATTTCCGGCAGGTAGTTTCTCATCGATAAGCGTTTTTACCTTTTGTCCTTTCAAATTGTAGATTACTAACTCTGTGTTCTCTGTGTTCTCTGTGGTTGAGAAAGAGATTGTAGTTACCGGATTGAACGGATTGGGGTAGTTGCCGTTAAGCTTTGTTGTAAGTACAATATCATTTCCAGCATTTGTTCCGGTATATGTAAATTCAAAGTCGATGATCTCGGATTCGCCTTCATCATATACAGCAGATACACCGGCTATATAAGTTTGACCATTTATTAAGTCTTGATATTGATAGAACAGGTCCGTTGTGTATTCTACAAAGACGTCATCGAGATATAAATTGTAGCCAATTAAATCACGGGAAGCCGGAGCATCCCAGGTGGCATAGCCAAGTTCGGTAACGAAAAGGTTTTGTGGTGGGTTTAGGGAAATAAAATTTTGATTCCCTTCTATGCAATAAACATGTCCATCATCGGAACCTGCGATAACATCGGAAGCACCACTACCGTTTACATTCTCAATTGGTGAAACAGCCCAGACCATATGTTCGGTTTCATAATTCCACATCAATGTTCCGTCTATTCCATTTAGACAATAAACAGCACCACTATAACCATTATTCGCTGTAGGAAATCCTCTGTCTCCAACCAAAATATCATTTACTCCATCACCGGAAACATCTTCCGTTATTGCTACTGTATGAATCCAATTAGCTACCTCGTAAGACCATAATATGCCACCAGTAGCACCATCAAAGCAATATACATAATCATCCCACGATCCGGCAATAACTTCATTTTTACCATCACCGTTTATATCCTGTGTAATCACTACTTCTTGAATTATCAGACCTGTTCCTGTTGCTGTCTGCCAAATGGGAGGAGGAAAGTTCGTTCCACTGAAAGCGTACATAATTCCTTCCATTGTTCCAATTATAACATCTTCTATTCCATCATCATTAATATCAGGTATACTTTTAACACAATTAGTCTGAATAT
The DNA here is from genome assembly GCA_030600585.1 of Candidatus Cloacimonadota bacterium. GTDB lineage: Bacteria > Cloacimonadota > Cloacimonadia > Cloacimonadales > TCS61 > Tenebribacter. The sequence goes on from JAUVLU010000031.1 coordinate 12,992, forward strand.
TACCAATAGTCCTTTCCCATAGCATAGCACCATCTGCTCCGCTAAAGCAATAGGCACCGGTAGCAATGCCCGGATCATCATAAGTTCCAATTAATATGTCACATAATCCATCATTATTCACATCTCCAATGGATGAAACAGTATGAGTCCACTCACATGGTACTGAAGATGTCCATACCTGATTACCATTAGCTCCATCTACTAAAAATACACAGTAATTATATGAGCCTGCTATCACATCACTCACTCCATCCCCTGTAACATCGGGAATTACATGAATAGCCGGAATATAGCTCTGTGGATCAGGAGTAAATGACCATATTTCATTTCCATCCTCACCATCCAGACAAAACAGTTTTGGTCCTTCCGGAGGGATTGGTGGGATTGTTGCTGGATAACCTTCCGCAACAAGAACTTCCTGAGAGCCATTACCATTTAAATCCTCAATTGTTTTCAAATCCCCGACTGGTCGAAAAATAAGCATATCATAATCCCAAATTAAATCTCCGGTTTCTCCCTCAATACAGAATACTTTGAAACCATAGCCTTTTGTCCCTGCAATAACTTCCGAAATTCCGTTTCCACTTACATCATTAATTATCGTAAGTTCCTCTACCCATGCGGGGAATATACCCCCCATATTGGTATCAAATTGCCAGATAACCTCCTGTCCGTACATGTTTGTAAAAATAAAAACTACAAACATAATAATAATAAAAATACTGAATTGATTTTTACTCCTTTGCATAATATGCCTCCTTTTTTTATTTTTCGTTTTCAATAAACTCATCAAGAGTTAATGCTTTATCCCAATAGACTTGGAAATTTTCCTTCAAAGTATGAGCAAGGTCTTCATGCTCAATGATCATCGTTGTTAAATTGGAACGAGGTGTTAACCTGTTCTCAAGTGCAAACACAACTGTTTTTTCATCGAAAATATGAAGCTTCAAGGGAAGGTGTTCAACTACTCGAATTTCTTCACCTGCTTTTTCATAACTTTTAACAACATCAAAGAATTTCGGTTTCCGAAGTTCTTTTGCTTCGTAAACTCCTTTGTGTTTAACGCCACATTTAAATGATATATTGTTATCTCCAACATTATTTAGAGACATTGCAAAAGGTGCTTTACTAAAGGATATTATCTCTTTTTCAGCATTACGTTCAAGTATGTGAACTTTTTCAGCTATCTGTGTTTTTTCGCGAATTACTTCAATATAATTTAACGCATCTGTATTTTGTTTTTCAGATATATATAAAGGAGTTAGAGTTTTTGAGAGTTCAAAAACAAGTTTTTTTTTATTTTTATGTTCGCTTTCAAATTGTTGTTTATTCTTCAAAAGAATACCATTAAAGGCTGTCTCAGGGTTCGTGGGTGCATATTTTTTTACGTTCCCTCTAATTTCAATACACAATCCTTTGTTTATAAGTTTATTGAGGATTTCATATATCTTCGAACGTGAAACTCCTGATATCTGTGATATCTCTGTTGCTGTGAAATTCTTCTTCTTGAGAAGGTTTAGATATACTTTAGCCTCTGTATAACTTAAACCTATTTTCTGTAAATTCATAATATTAATATCATCCATCTTTCCTCCTTTTGACACAAATACTGGAATGCTGCCCCTCACTATGGGACAACAAACAGCAATTTGGATTATTGCGTCAAGTATTTTATTTTCCAAATAAAAAACGCCGGTTGGGATAACCGGCGTTTTTCTTGATTTTATAGTTTTAGAATATAGTTATCCCGTTGGTGGTGAACCACGCATCATAGCCATAGATATCATCATAACTGCAAAATTCATATTATCCTCACATCCTATTTCATTTATATTTATTCTCCGAAGCTTTCTTGAACATCGAAGCTTTAGCGTAGAAGTTAGCGAAGGAGGATCATCTTCATGCGTCGTAAGTATTTTGATTCAATCTACTCCGATATCGGAGAATTAGCGATTGTTATCTTTTCAACCCTGAAAGAGTCAAATGCAAGTTTTTTTTTGAGAGAGACTTTTTCAGGGTTGAATTTTTAGGAACTAACTCACTATATCAAATAACGATAATTTTCCCAAACTGTCCAAATTAGTTCAAGCATTTTGTGACATTGCTCTTTATCCTCAAAATCACAAATATCTTTGCACCCGATAATTTCTCCGTTTTCAGAGAATTTTACACAGAAAGTTTTTTGCTGTAAGCGAATTTTAAATTCTATATCATCACTATCATTGATCAGCAGGAATCCACTGTTTTTATTTACTTCCATATCTTCATCCGTCCAGAAAAGAGTGAACTTATCTTTGTAAGGTGCTCCGTCGTATGGACAGAATGTTTCGCAATTTCCACACTCATTACATAAGCCGTCGATATGAAGAATTTGATTGATATCCTTAAACTTATCTGATTTTATCTTAATTGTTATATTGGCTCTATTAGGGCAAACTTCCACACATTTGTTACAGATGAAGTTACATTCCAGACAGCGGTTCGGCTCATTCATTTCATCTTTTGTGGAAGAAATAACAGCCTTTTTATTATCAATTTCCAAAAGACGTTTAGCAGTATCAAATTTGAAATTCTCAGCTTCAACTCGATGCATTTTTACACTTTCTTTTGCCAGAATTCCATTTGTGACTATTTGTGCGGCGGCAATTGCTTTAACTACAGTTGAAGGTCCGTGATAAGCATCACCGGAGATAAAAACATTCTCAACGCTTGTTTCATTGAATTTATCAACCGTGATCTTCCAATTTTTAACCTCGATTTTGTTCTTTGCTAATATTTCATAATCAACAATTTCGCCAATAGCAGAAAGGACTGTATCGATTTTGAATTCCTCAAATTTACCTTCAACCGGAATTGGTCTTCTTCTGCCGCTGTCATCTTTTTCACCGAGTTCCATAACCTGACATTTGAGAATTCCATTTTTTAAGCTAACCGGATTTACCAGTTCGTTGAATTTGATTCCATCTTTAATGGCATTTTCCAGTTCTTCTCGATCTGCCGGCATTTGCTTGATCGTTCGACGATAGATGATATAAACATTTTTCACACCGGGAACTCTTTTTGCTGCCCGGGCACTGTCCATTGCGCTGTTACCGCCGCCAATAACCGCAATGTTTTCTCCGATTCCCAAAGCATTTGGATCAGCATTGAATTTATGCAGAAATTTGATAGCACTTAAAACTTTATCGTGCTCACCATCGATTTTCATCATTCTTGAATTCATAGCTCCGATTGCTAAATTGATATATTTGAAACCATCCGCTTTCAATTTTTCTACATCAAAATCGGAATGAACGTTCATCTCAAATTTTACACCCATATTTTTTATGAGTTTAATATCGTTTTCAATTGCCCAATTTGGAATCCTGAATCCAGGAATTGTGTTTGAAACAGTTCCACCGGCTTTTTCCGATTTATCAAATATAGTTACATCAAAACCTTCACGAGCAAGGAAATAAGCAGATGAAAGTCCTGCCGGTCCCGCTCCGATAACTGCAACTTTTATACCATTATTATTTGATGGAATTTCCATTTTTTTAAGGAAATCTTTAAATCCGTTTTCCGCTGCGATCCGCTTGAGTTCACGAATGAGAACGGGCTCTTCATAATCGTTACGCACACATTTGAGCATACAATTGTGATCGCAAATATAGCCTGTAATAAATGGAAGCGGGTTTTTGGAAACGATAAGCTCGAATGCCTCTTCGTAACGTTGTTCACCGACTAATCTGATATATTCGGGAACATCCTGATTTATCGGACAGCCAATCGTGCAAGGTGCGATAAAGCAATCTGTTATAGGAAGCTTCCGATCAATTTTCATTGGAGCGTCAGATTTATATTTCTTCTTATATATCTCGTTTACCAGTGCATCATCGGCAACGATTGCTAATTTATCCAAATTAATAATTTTTGATGGAATATTCTGCATCGAGCTATCTAATAATTCAGCGATCTGAGTTAAACGGGAATATCCTCCCGGTTTAAGCAAATTAGTAGCCATTGTGATAGGTCTGATCCCGGTTTCAAAAATCTCTTTTATATTGAGATAATCGGCACCGCCGGAATATGAGATCGGTAATTTCCCATCAAATTCTTCAGACAACTTTCTTGCCAGATTGATAGTTAATGGATACAGAGTTCTACCGCTCATATACATCTCATCTGTCGGCAGCATTCCCTGATCATTTTTAACAGCTAAAGTATTAGAAAGTTTCACACCGAACTGAATATCGTATTCTTCTGCAAAATCAACGAGAGTATGCAGCATTTTCAAAGCGGCGGGATATTGCATATCGTGAGTAAAAGATTCCTCTTTCAGTGTAATATGATCGTAACCGGCTTTTTCAAAAATGTCTTTTACATATTCATATCCGTGAAGTGTAGGATTCAATTTGACGAAAGTATGCATTTTCTTTTCGGAAATAAAATACTTGCAGATCGCTTCCTGATCTTCGGGAGGGCATCCGTGCATTGTGGAAAGCGTGATGGAATTGGAAATTTTCGGTGAGATAGTTTCCACGAATTCCGCATCTGTAATATTTGGAATCTTTCCCGCTTCGATAGCATTTTTGAGTTCTCTTTTGCATTGTTGGAAAACTTCGTTTCCCGATGCATCTTTGAATTCTTCGATAAATTTGTCTATCTTTGGAGATTTGATACCTTTAAGGTCATACCCGACACTCATATTAAAAACAAATGCGCGTTCATTCATTTTGGAAAGACCGAACATTTTATTCAGCAGGTGAAGTAAAAACCAGGCTTTAATGTATTCTCTATAAGCTTGCGGGACTGTCAGCTCGGTGCTCCATTCAGTGTTGTAACCTTCATCGCCAGCTTCGATACAAGGTTTTTCAATATCGAGTTCATCCATAATTTGTATGGTTTTCAGTTCAAAGAATCTGCTGCCTGTAAGGTATGCTGCCACAAGATTCGGTGTTGATTGTGTATGTGGTCCGGCAGCGGGTCCAATTGGTGTTTCACATTTTTCACCAAAAAGATCGAATGCTGCAGTATCGCTTTTTTTATAAAATTTTGTTTCCGGAATTCCAAAGATGGTTTTCTCTTTTTTGTATTCTTCTAATATCCAATTTAGTAATTTTTTAAATTCAACCGGTTGCATAATATCACTCATTTTTTTCTCCCTTTTTTCTTTTGCCACTAAGATTTATACGCCTTTGGAATACACGATGACACGAAGGTCACAATGTAATTTAAGTTTTATACATTGCACTTCATCTTTTAGTATTTTCTCGTGTCCTTTGTGTCTTTGAGCCTTTGTGGCTAATACATTCCTTTATTATCTTCAAATCTCTTAAACATCGCTTTGGAAATTTCTTCAGATCGCTCGAATAAGTTACCATATAAATTTTTTGTTATGTGATAATCATCCAATAATATTTCATCATTTTTTATCACATACTGACATCGTGATTCTGTAATTCCAAAAATGAAATGCCCGAGAAATTGCTCTTCATTGAACGGTGTTGCAGGCTCATAATCGAAGATCGCAATATCGGCAGTTTCACCTTCTTCAATTCCCAAAGGAAGTCCAAACGCTTTTTTAAGTTTGAAGTTATTCAAAAAAAGTGCGTTCATTTCAGGATAGCCAAGATCACAATTCTTATTCAGATATTTAGTAAATATCATAGAATTTTTAAGGGCTTTCATTGTGCTTGGATGCATTCCGTCTGTTCCCACAGTTGTCTTAATACCTTCTGCAATAAACTTGGAAATATTTCCCACATTAAGTCCGTTATTCATATTGGAATCCACTGCTTGAGCTATGAAAATATTGCGTTTCTTCAATATTTCAAGGTCTTTTTCCGTGAGATTGCTGCAATGAATATAAAGCGAATTATCTCTCACCAATCCGAAACTATCGAACCGCTCTATGAGACCCTTCCCATATTTTTCCTGACATTGAATGCCGTCGATATCACCTTCCGCAACGTGAACGTGAACCGGAAAATCTTCGGATGCTTCGGCAATTTTTTGCAGGCTTTCATCACTTAATGTAAATGAAGCGTGCAGACCGATCATACCCTGAACGGACTTTCCTTTTTGAGCTTTGGCAAAACGAACATTTTCATCTAAAGATCTTTGGAAAAATTCTTCTCCATTCCGGTCGGAAATCTCAAACGCTATAGTTCCGCTAACTCCATAAGCATCGAAAACATCTGCCATATCGGAAAGTGCATTTTCGGTATAACCGGAAATATGATGATCAAAAACAGTGGTTACACCCTGAGTTATAGAATCTTTGCAAGCGATTGCGGTGGACAGAACCATATCTTCTTTGTTCAAAGAATGATCGAGAGTCCACCAGAGCTGCTTTAAATTCCCATCAAAATTTACAAATGGAACATCACACGGAACTCCCTTTGAAAGTGTGGAATAAATGTGATGATGCGCATTTGTTAATCCGGGGAAAATGATCTTGTTATCGGCATCGATAATGCGGTCCGGCTCATTGAAAGGGCAAGTGAAATGGATCTTTCCGTCCTGGATAAAAAGTGTTTTCTTTTCTACTTTGGTGCTGTCATCTTGCGGAGTAACGATGTAGGCACCGCGAATTTCTAAATTCATAATCTGCTCTCCTTATTAAGAATTATTTAAGGACTCTACGTAATGAAAACATTATTGTCTTTCTGAGGAAGAGCTTACAAAGGCATTCGACGAAGAATCCACTACAGCGGACAAGTCTCATTATAAGCGGAGATCCTTCCTGAGAACAATCCCGAAAGCTTTCGGGATCAGGATGACAAAAACACTCTATTTTGCAGAACACTTAAAATTTTTTAGTCGCACCAAAATTTGTCGTTTAGAGATCAGAGTAAGTCTCGCCTTTTATCGTTTAGATAAAACGATTTTCCTTTTTGTGTTAAATGATGTCAAATATATTTTTTCACGCATCTCCCAAAAAAAATATTCATCGGTTCTTTTTTGAAAAAATAAAACAAATTATTAGCAGCCCGCGAATTTATTCGTGCGAATAATTTAATAAACGGTTGAAACCATTATCTATTCCTGTGTACTTTTAGTTCCCACGAATAAATTCATGGGCTTCTTTTGGAAATAATATTTGACAGATTATAAAGTAGATAATTATTTCTTTTATAGATTTTGAAATTAAGGAATGATTTATTATGATGTTATTGAGTGAATATCAGGAGGTTATGTCATGAGTAGAAAATTGGTTTTAATATTATTTGTTACCATTTGTTTATTTTTTCAATTTGGATTTAAAGTTTATGCAGCCGAAACTGACCAGTCACTTGTCTCTTTTTCTTCCGGAGCATTACTTATAGAGAAAGCCCCAGAATACAGCTCCGGATGGAGTACTATCTGGATAATGGACGAAAATCCGCGAACCGGTTGGTGTTGTCCTAAAGGTAAGATCTTGAATAATGTATCAGTTATTGAACTTGCTGAGAAAAGCGTGTTAGAGTGCTTGGAATTTGATACAGCTAATGTAGACAAAATAGGGCGTGGCGCAAAAGATATAATTGTTGAACTTTCGAATGAAGGTCCCGCAAAAGGTTTTTCGAAAATTGCAAGTGTGTCGCTAGTTGATAAAGAGGACAAACAGATCTTTCCGGTGACGGTTGATAAATCCGGAAAATGGCTTCGACTGACCATTAAAAATAATCACGGTTCCAGCGAATATACAGAACTCATGGACTTTCGTGCCTACGGAAAACAACTGACAAAAACACCACTAACCAATGTTTCAGGAACCTATAAGACTAACTTTAATGACTTCCATCTTCGACAGCAGGGGACATCAGTTACCGGATGTTATGAACACGATCAAGGCTTATTGAACGGCGGCATCGAGAATCGTATTATGAAACTTACCTGGATGCAAAAAAGCAGTAAAGGTCCGGCTATCATGGTATTCACATCCGATGGAGAAAAGTTTTTTGGTCTTTGGTGGTATGAAGGAAAGGGAGATTCTCAAGGCGGAATTTGGAATGGAACAAAAATATCTCAAGATGTTGGCGGCTGTCCTCATTGGGCGGGTGGTATTCAGGAACAAATGACCAATGAACTTTTGGAATTTGGACGGGTAAGACTGTACGGAATTAATTTTGATATTGGTTCGGATATCATTCGAGATGAATCTAAGACGACTTTGGATAAAATCGTAGCTATGCTCAAATCTGAACCAGCTATACAGTTGATCATTGAAGGACACACCGACTCAGACGGACAAACTGATCACAATCAAATTCTTTCTCAGCAGCGAGCGGAATCAGTTAAGTCATATCTGGTTTTAGAAGGTATTTCTTCCTCTCGACTTTTTACAAAAGGCTATGGTGAATCCGCACCGGTTGCACCCAACAAAACTGCTACCGGAAAAGCACAGAATAGACGTGTAGAATTGGTAGTTAAAAAGTAAAAAATGTGACAGAAACAGTTTCACAGTATAAAATGTTTTGACGTTAAATGAAAGCGGATAAATTTCAGTAATAAATAAAGTTATTTAAGGAATTATGAAATTGAACACTGAATATCGAAAAGTCAAGATACTGCTAAATTAAGCAGTATAATATAATCTATGTGCAGTAAATATTAAATTAAAGAATCACAAATTTTATCTGGAGGTAAAATGAGAAAAAGAATAAAAAGGATTGCCCCTGTTCAACTTGGTAAATTATTGGCTGTCGTATATGCATTATTTTCCATAATCATTGTTCCTTTCATGTTGATTGTAACCCTTGCAACTCCTAAAGGAAACGGTCCTGGATGGATATTTATCCTAATAATGCCAGTGTTATATATAGTTATGGGCTTCATTGGTGGAATTATTAGTGCCTTCATCTATAATTTTTCGGCTAAATTTGTAGGTGGAATTGAAATTGAGTTTGAAGAATAGAAGTCAGCAAATTGCACATAATCCGTCATTCCACCTAACATTTTTCCACCGTTAGCATAGCTTCAAAAACCGCTAAATTCAGATATTATCATAGCATAAAAAGGAAAATAAATGTATAATTCTATATTATATGGTAACGGGCTTACATTAGCTGTATTATCAACAATTAAAGAGAATTTTAGTAATGAGTTTATACGTTATCTTAATTGTGATGATTTTATTCTTGAATTTATACATGCAGAGCCACATAAACGGATATATAGAGATTTTTTAAAGTATTTTATAATTAATAAAGAAACAGAAAAAGTACACAGTGAAACCAGAGAAATCATTAAGAGAAACTACGAGAAAATTTCATCATATGGTTTTGAAAGATGGGTGAGTAAGTATTTATTTTCTTCGAACACGGGGTATAAAAAAATTAAAGAATATGTATATTTCCTTTATAATTATTGGTTTTATATAGTTAGTGATTCAATCATTAAGAAGGCAATACCAAAGGAAATAATTAATAATATTGGGAATAACATATTAAAAATATTAGAAGATAATGCAAAAATATTTACTACAAATTTTGATACAATAATGGATGATATACTGAATCCGTCTCATATACATGGAAAATTTCAAATACCACTAAATAATTTTAATGACATAATAGCATTTCACATTAATGATAAAGAATTTGAGTATAAATATTTATTTGGAGCAAATGGATTTGAGAAAATGTATAGACTAAATAGAATAAATAATAATGGGAAAACTAATTATGATATAGACTTTTTTTATGAAGATACTCTTGATCTCGGTTCATTACTAATATATGGGCTTTCTTTTGGACGAACAGAGTTTATTTCAGAAGAATTTCTAGCATTATATCCAGAGCATAGAGCGAATAAATTAATTAATACTGTTGATGGTCATATCTTATATAAACTTTCCATAAAATATGATGTAAAAAAATTAAAGAAAATTACAATAGCTTATTTTTCTAATTTTGATAAGGATAATTATCAAGATTTATTTAAGAATACAAATCTTGAGAATATTGTTGAGTATAAACATTGTGAAGAACTAATCAAATTTTAGTAGCGTCAACTTAACTGTGTCTGCGAAGACACATAATGTTATTATAAAAAAGAAGTTACGATAGGTTAAGCTTGTGTTATGAATATAAAAAATAGGCAGAATAAAAATCCTGCCAATTATTTCATATTAAATATCAATAAAAATCATCCTCTGCTTTCTCTGAAATAAGATTCGCCGAGAGCTTTTGGTAAATTAGATCTCTTCCCTTTTAATGAAATAAATAACAGGAATAATAATGTGAAAACATATGGAATACTTTTAAGTAGAATTATCGGGAAGGGAATATTGAATTTTTGAAGATTAAGCCCAAGTTGAGTTAGACCTCCAAAAAGGTATGCGCCGCCATAAGCGATCAGTGGATTCCAATTTGCAAAGATCACCAAAGCTATAGTTATCCAACCCCTGCCTGCTGTCATTCCTTCTACCCATAACCTAGAATAAGCAACCGAGAGATAAGCACCGCTGATCCCGATGAAAATTCCACCAACGATAGTTGCGATATAACGAACTTTGATCACTTTAATTCCCATGATCTCACTGGAAAGAGGTTCCTCTCCACTGCTTCGCAGAGCAAGTCCCCATCTTGTTCTATTAAAAACAAACCAGACAATTAGAGGTAGAATAAAAGCAAAATAAACCAGAATATTATGATTGAACAGAATTTCTCCCAGAACAGGAATTTTACTCAAAATTGGGATTGGAATAACTTCGAAAGATGTTCGTAAAGTTTTACCAACCATACTTACTCCGAAAAATGCGCTTGCACCAGTACCGAACATCGTGAGGGCAAGTCCCGAGACAACCTGATTTGCCTGTAATGTAATTGTCATGAAGGCATGGATCAATCCCATTAAGCCGCCGATAACTGCAGCTCCTACAATTGCCAAAAGTAGGCTTTCTGTTGTATAAGCTAAATAGAAACCGAAGAAAGCGCCCATCAGCATTATTCCTTCCACACCCAAATTCAGAATCCCGGAACGTTCCGTTATTATCTCACCGATTGTTGCATAAAGTATTATTGTTCCACTGGCAATTGCAGCATAGAGAATTGTAATAAGATCATTCATTATTTCCCCCTGATGAGTTTGACATTGTAATTTTTGAAGAGCTCACTTCCCAATATTGCAAAGAGAATAAGAGCCTGCATTACTATTCCAACCGCAGCCGGTAATCGCATTGCGATCTGCAATGAATCTGCTCCTTTTAGCAAGATACTTAGGAAAACGGCAAAGATAACAATTATAAATGGATTGGATCGAGCCAGCCATGCAACGATAATTCCGGTATAACCATAACCGGTGGAAATTTGCTGATGAAGTTTATATTCGACTCCACAGACCTGACTTACACCAGCCAGTCCGGCTAATGCGCCACTTATAAGAAATACCAGAAACATAGTTTTTTTAATATTGATCCCTGCATATTTTGCAGCTTTTAAACTGGATCCTGCCAAGCGTAATTTATAACCGGTTTTTGTATGATACAGCATGATGAATAATAGAACAACCAACACCAAAGCGATAAACAATCCTATATGAACTCTTCCAAAACCGATCCTGTTAAATTTTGCTTCTATAGGAAATTCCGGTGTGTATGGGAAATTATCTTTTCCCTTCCAAGGACCAAACAGGAAGTAATCTGCAATATTTATTGCTACATAATTCAACAATAAAGTTGATATAACTTCATTCATTTTAAATTTGATTTTCAGGAGTGCCGGTATTGCAGCCCACAAAGCGCCTCCAATGGCACCAATAATTACGAGAACCGTTAATTCTAAAGGTTTTGGGAGAACCGGACCATAGATGACAAATGCTGTTGCAAAGGTAGCTCCAAAGAAGAGCTGTCCTTCCGCACCGATATTCCATAACTTACTATTTAAGGCAATTCCTACCGCTAATCCTGTGAAAATGAGAGGGATAGATTTTACAAGAGTTTCAGAAATACCATAAGGAGAACCGAGTGCAGATGTTATTACTTTCCATAAAGCCACAAATGGATTTACTCCATTTAAGGCGATGAAAACACCGGAAAGAACAAATGCAATGCCAATAGCTGAAAGAGTGATAATGAGTTCTTCTCTTTTTGATACTCTTTCTTTTTGTTCTAATTTTATCTTAAACATTACTCATCTCCTTCACTGCATCCTCTTCGGTGTGACCACTCATCATAAGTCCTATTTCTTCCAATGAATGATCTCCATTATTGAATATCCCCGTGAATTTACCTTCATACATTACGGCAATTCTATCGGATAAACTGAAAATCTCATCAAAATCCCCCGAGACCATTATAACAGCTTTTCCTTGATTTCTCATTTGCAAAATAGCATTTCGAACAAATTCCGTAGCTCCAACATCCAAACCGCGTGTAGGATAAACAAATACATACAGATCGCAATCACGTTCCATTTCTCTGCCAACGATCAATTTCTGTAGATTTCCTCCGGAAAGAAGTAAGGCAGGAAGGTTTATACCCGGCAAAAAAATATTATATTTTTCAATAATTTTTTCTGCATATTCTTTTAATTTTTTATTATTAAGAAGCAGACCTTTTTTGAAAATAGGTAATCTATAGACTTTCATAATAATATTTTCCCAAACTGATTGGCTGCCTGCAACGCCTACATTAACTCTATCACCGGGAACATAGCTGACCCCTTTATCAATTCTTTTTACAGGAGGATCATTTGTGATATTTTCGTCTTTAAAAAGTACCTTCCCGCGTATCACATCACGATTACCGGTAAGCGCATCTGCCAGCTCTACCTGCCCATTCCCGCTAACTCCGGCAATTCCAATTATTTCTCCACCTGCAATTTCAAAAGAGAGATTATTAACTGCCAAAACACCTTTATCGGAATTCACGAACAGTTCCTGAACTTTAACTAAGCCGGGTTTTGTCTCTACTCTTGGCTTTTTTAAAGTGATTTCACTTTCTTTGCCAACCATCATTTTAGCCAGCTCACGAGGATTGGTGTCATTTTTATTTACTGTAGAGATTTTAAGACCTTTTCTAAGAACCGTGATCTTATCGGCAATTTGAAAAACTTCCGACATTTTGTGTGTAATAAATATTATTCCTTTTCCGGTTTTAGCGATATTTTTTAATATCTGCATCAAATTGTCTGCTTCCTGTTTTGTAAGAACGGTGGTTGGTTCGTCCACAATAAGTACATCTACTTCGCGGACAAGCATTTTAAGGATTTCTACCTTCTGCCGTAAACCAATTGGAAGTTCTCCGACAATAGCATCCAGATCAACATGGAAGTTGAATTGATCCATATAGGTTTTTATCAGCTTTTTCTTTTCGGGAATATTTATTACGAATTTATTATCGGGATGTCCCAAAATAAGATTTTCTAATACTGTAAGATTTCCGACCAGACTAAAGCGTTGATGAACCATTCCAATTCCGATCTGAAGAGCTTCTCCAGGAAAATTAAATGCTATTTTATCACCTTTGAAATATATGTCTCCTTCATCCGGGAAATAAACACCTGTCAGCATATTCATCAGAGTGGTTTTCCCTGCACCATTTTCTCCCAGCAGGGCGTGGATCTCTCCTTTCTCTAATGTGAATTCTACATCGGTGTTAACTTTATTCCCATAGAATGATTTGGAAATTCCATTCATATGAACTAACAGATTCTTATTTTTCTCAGACAAGATCATCTCCTATGTTATTACTTTGAAATTTATATCTCCAAAATATTATAAATTATATTCTTGTTCTCAAAATTATATTCTCGTTCCCAAAGCTCACTTTGGGAACGCAGAAACTTTGTTTTGTTAAAATAACCTAACGAGTGAAACATAATTATTCGTTCCCAATCGGGGGATTGGGAACGAGAGGCTTTGCTTTAAGTTTATAATAAATAAAACAAACAGGAGGTTGGAATTTTCCAACCTCCCGGGAATAATGGTTTATTGTTATTCTTTGGCTTTGGGGATCTTCCCTTTCACGCCTTTCACAAACCACTGAATACTGAGTTTGTCTCCATCGTTGAGAGCTTCACTTTCTTCTACGCGAAGCTTGCCATTATTGTCATAAAGTGGTCCGTTAAAAATAAAATCATTTTCGATAATTCCAGCTTTAGCAACTGCCAAATCATCGATGAGTTCCTGCGGAACAACTTCATTAAATTTTGAAAGTGAAGTTATACCTGTCTCCAATCCCCACCAAATGGGATCGTTTACCCAAGTACCATCATTGATCTTTGTGGCAATATCTTTATAATATATACCCCAGTTCCAGATAGCACTTGTAAGTTGAGCAGTTGGAGCCATAAAGGACATATCGCTGTCGTTACCTATAGAATAAATACCGGCAGCTTCCGCAGCTTCTTGTGGTCCGGCAGAGTCGGTTCCTTGTGTTATAACATCACAACCAGCAGCGATCATTGTATTTGCAGCTTCTTTTTCATGAACAGGATCGAACCATGAATTTGTCCAAATAACCATCACTGTTGCATCAGGATTTACACTTAGAGCACCAAGTGTGAAAGCATTGATATGACGAACAATCTCAGGAATTGGGAACGGAGCAACATAGCCAAGTTTTCCGTTTTTAGACATTGTTCCTGCAACGATTCCAGCCATATATTTGGTTTGATACATTCTGCCGAAATAATTTGTTGAGTTTTCAGCAGTTTTATAACCGCTGCAATGATGGAATTTCACATCGGGATATTTACCGGCAACTTCGATAGTTGGGTCCATATATCCGAATGAAGTTGTGAAGATCATATTACAGCCTGATTCAACCAATTCTGTAATAACGCGAGTAGCTTCCGCTCCTTCCGGTACAGTTTCAACAAAGGTTGATTCATCTACAAATTTAAGTTCTTCCATAGCTTTTCGGCCTTCATCATGAGCAGTAGTCCAACCTGCATCTTCAACCGGTCCTACATAAACAAAACCGGCTTTCAGTTTTTCACTTTTGGTAGCGTCGCCACCACATCCTGCAATAAGCATAACTGCAGCAATTGTTACAAAAATCCAAAATAATTTTTTCATCGCTTCTCCTTTACCTTTTTTGTTAACCATCATATTTTCATATAGTTACGAAATTAACACACACATACTTTCATTGCGATATTGTTTATCAATCTATATTGTTCTCGATTTGTGATCTGAAATGTATTGATTTTTAAACATTGAAACTTAATTATAAAGTTAATATGTAAGAACTTTTTATTAATATCAATATTCTTTATTTTCATTAGTACTAAAGAAGCAAAATGTGCAAAATAGTGTCAAGTGGAAAATTTGCTATAATGAAACTGCAAATCACAAAAAACCTTTTTCTTGACATACATCCTAATACTTTTTTTAGAAGAAATAATTATTATCATTATGGAGTATTAAATGAGTGGTAATCGCATAAAAGAACATCCGATCTTACCGATTAAGGATCGTGAAGAAATCAATTTTTATTGGGATGGAAAGAAGCTTACTGCCAAAAAAGATGAAGTAATTTCTTCCGCTTTATTTGCAAACGGGATCAAAATATTTGGGCATCATCACAAAGACGGCAGTGCTCAGGGTATATTCTGTGCTAACGGTCAATGTGCAAAATGTACAGTTATTGTAGATGGAATTCCCATGAAATCTTGTATGACGATAGTGAAACCGGAAATGAAAGTGGAAAGTGTGGAAGGCTTACCAAAGCTTCCTCAAACAGGTAAACATGAGATAAACGATATTGAAGAGCTTGAATATGATGTACTGATAATCGGAGGCGGTCCTGCAGGGCTTTCTGCTGCGGTTCAGCTTGGTGAACATAATATCAAAACACTTATAGTTGATGACAAAACTGAACCCGGCGGGAAACTTGTTCTTCAAACTCATAAATTCTTCGGTTCTGTAGAAGACTCTTTTGCCGGAACCAGAGGGAATGACATCGGGAAAATGTTAGCCTTAAAAGTTAATGAAAATAAAAATATAGATATTTGGTCAAACAGCATTGCACTCTATGTTTACAAAGATAAAAAAGTTGGAATTTTAAAGAATGATGTTTATAAATTAGTTAAACCGAAGATCATCTTGAATGCGGCGGGAGCAAGAGAAAAATTCTTACGGTTCAAAGGTAATTCACTTGCCGGAATTTATGGTGCAGGAGCATTTCAAACTCTGGTAAATCGTGATCTTGTGCGTCCTACAAAAAGACTTTTCATTGTTGGTGGCGGGAACGTGGGACTTATTGCCGGTTATCATGCACTGCAAGCAGGTATTGAAGTTGTAGGTTTGGTAGAAGCTATGCCGAAATGCGGTGGATACAAAGTTCATGCTGACAAACTTGCACGGCTTGGAGTTCCGATATATACATCTCATTCTGTGCTTCAGGCAAATGGAAAAGAAACAATTGAATCGGTTACAATATCGCAAATTGATGAAAAATTTAATCCTATTAAAGGGACTGAAAAGACATTTGATTGTGATACACTTCTTATTGCAGTGGGACTCGAGAGTGTGAGTGAATTTACCGATGAAGCTGAAACTGCCGGAATAAGAGTGCTTTCTGCCGGTGATGCCCATGAAATTGCAGAAGCATCTTCAGCTATGTTCAATGGTAAAATTGCCGGACTTAAAATTGCAAAAGAGATAGATCCGAATGTAGAAGAAATTTCACAAAGCTGGTATAATAAAGCTGAGATATTAAAAAAAGAACCTGGTAATATCTCAGAATACAAACTTCCTGAAAATGAAGAAGGGATCTTTCCGGTTATTCACTGTTTACAGGAAATTCCATGTAATCCCTGCAGTACTGTTTGCCCGACAAACTCAATTTTTATGAAAGGTGATCCGATCATGGATCTGCCGGTTTATGAAGGCAAATGTATCGGTTGTGGAAAGTGTGTGACAATATGTCCGGGACTGGCGATCACACTGGTGGATTTCCGCAAAGATGCAGAATTTCCAACAGTTACACTTCCGTATGAAATTTCGAATCATAAAATAAATATTGGAGATGAAATACTTTGTGTGGATATCGATGGGAAGGAACTTTGTACATTTACTGTTAATAAGGTTCTTGATGTGAAAGCAAATAATCGAACTCAGCTCATTAAACTGAAAGCTCCCAAAAATATTGCTAAGAAGATTGTCTCTTTCCAAATTCAAAAGGCAGAAGTTTCCCAACAAAAAGAAACAGAAATTACCTTTATCTCTGATGATGAAATGGTTTGTCTTTGCGAGAGAGTTACAGCAAAAGAGATTCGAGATCTGATACGAAAAGGTATTACGGATATGAATCAGATCAAGGCGATAACGCGTGCAGGAATGGGACCTTGTGGAGCAAAAAGTTGTGATAATCTTATCAAACAATTATTCAGGCAGGAAGGGATTTCTCCTGATAGGGTAGAGCCGAATACAAGAAGACCGGTTTTCGTGGAAGTACCTCTCGGTAAATTTGCTGATGGGAAAATAAATAGCCACAAAGATTTATACGCCTTTGGAGTACACAAAGCCACGAAGAAAAGAGCTTTAATAAAAGGTAAAGAAAATGAATAGAAAAAATAGCTCACGGATTTACACAGATGAACAGAGAAAAAATAAATAAGAAAACTCTGAAAAGGTTTCATTCAAAAATTCTTGCAGTTGACACTTTCAGAGTTGAAATGAAAGATATTATGTCAAGGGCAGGTAATCCTTTTCAAGGTTTCAGTTACCTTTACAACGGTCGTAGTCCTTGCGAACGGTAACCATGAATGA
>JAUVLU010000087.1 GCA_030600585.1 Candidatus Cloacimonadota bacterium
CTCCTACTATTAAATAAATTTTTTGTACCCATAAAAGGGTTGTTTTTAAAAATCAAAAATAGGTAAGCAAGACGACCGATATTTTCCAAGGTCTGTGAACCTCTAAGGAGTCTGTCGCTTGCTTAAAATTCGAATCGGTTGATTAGGTAATCAATATTAATTGATTAATCTGCGTGAAACGGGAGACTGAATAAAAGCAAGGTGCTTACCTAAAACTAAAATATAAGGAAGATTCTAATGAACTCAGAACAACAAAAGAAGTACTTTGTCGGTATCGACATTTCCAAAGATTCGTTTGATGCAACTTTGATAGATGATCATCAAAAGAAATTATTCTATCAAAAATTCACAATGGACAAAAACGGTTTCAAATCATTTTTTCAAAAGCTTGAAAGATTTGATAAAGCATTGCTCCAGATCACAGTAGAATCTACCGGTGTTTATTTTATAAGTCTATACAACTATCTTATAAATACCGGCTTCAGCATCAGTGTTGTAAATCCGCTTTTAGTTCATAATTTTCATAAATCTATGAGTCTGCGGAAAACAAAAACCGATAAGAAAGATAGTTTTATTATAGCCTTATTCACGTTAAAGAATCTTGAGATTCTTTCAAAACACAGTAAGCAAACAAGCACAATGAGACGACTATGCAGAGAACGAGATAAAATTTCGGAAGAAATAGCAAAGGTGAAAACAGAAATGAAAGCTGATCTTAATGTCCTGTTCCCAGAACTTGAAAAGCATATTGGCCCTTTTACAAAATCAATGCTGCTCTTCCTGGAAAAGCATTCGTCCGCTACATCTATACGCAAGTTGCGAACAACTCAGATCGATGCTGTATTCAACAAAACCAAAGGTAATAAAGTAAGAATGAAATCTGTTGAATTAAAGAAATTAGCAAGAGATTCCATCGGCAATGGTGACAAATATTTGGAGAAAGTTCTCTATTCAAAGATTCAACGATTGAAGTTATATCAAGAATTGAACAAAGAATTCGACCTTGATATCAGTTCGTTTGTTGATCAAAATTGGAATACTGATTTTGATATAC
The DNA here is from genome assembly GCA_030600585.1 of Candidatus Cloacimonadota bacterium. Classification (GTDB taxonomy): domain Bacteria; phylum Cloacimonadota; class Cloacimonadia; order Cloacimonadales; family TCS61; genus Tenebribacter. The sequence continues at coordinate 1,055 of JAUVLU010000087.1, forward strand.
TTACATCGATAAAAGGCATTGGAAAGATCACTGCTCAGAAGTTTCTGATCGAAGTTGATGACATAAGAAATTTCAATAACCATAAACAACTGACAGCATTTATGGGAACTGATCCGAGCCTGAAACAGAGCGGAACTTCAATAATGTATCAAGGAAAAATATCAAAAAGAGGAAATAAATATCTGAGAAAAACACTATTCCAAATGGCTGTTAGCTGCATTAGAAATGACAGTACTTTCAATGCTTATTATCACAAGAAGCGAAATGAAAAAAAGAAATACAAACAAGCTGTTATTGCAACGGGGAACAAATTACTTCGTGTTATCTATTCGATGCTCACAAAAGAAAATTATTATTGTGAGTCATATAGATAAATCTCTTCATTGCTCTTTTACATACACATAACGTGATTATTTGTGCTTGCTTCACATATAGTGGAATTGTTATAAATTCCAGCTTATAAAGATCTATTGTTTTTCTTCTGATTTGCAAATCAGATGAAAAACT
>JAUVLU010000076.1 GCA_030600585.1 Candidatus Cloacimonadota bacterium
ATGAGTGAGAGTTTTTAAAGATGGTGGTTATAGCGGTAAGGTCACACCTGTTCCCATCCCGAACACAGAAGTTAAGCTTACCCACGCCGATGGTACTGTTCCGGCGACGGAATGGCAGAGTAGGTCGCCGCCATCTTTAAAGACTCTCACTCGCTTTTTATATAAAACTTTCCCATATAAAAACACCTCTTTTAAAGGCAAATACTAAATATACTTGACACGCAAATCGCAAATAAAGTAAATCAATTCAAATAATAAAACGGAGGAACAAATGAAAAAAACAATAATACTATTTATACTTTTTATTTTTATACTTCCCATTAGTTTATTGGCTCAAACCGGCAAAATAGCCGGAAAGATCACTAATGTAAAAACTGGAGCAGCAATTGAAGGTGTGTCGGTTTTTCTGGAGGATTCCAAGACAGGAACCTATACAAAAGCAAACGGTACATATATTATGCAAAATATTTCAGTAGGCGAACACACAGTTCATGTTCGTTTTATGGGCTATGAACAAATGGAAATCCAAACCACAGTTGAAAATGATATGACGGCAATTATAAATTTCCAATTAGAAGTTAAAGCTGTCCAAATCGAGGGAATTAGGATATCTGCTAACAGAGCTGTAAAGAGAGAAACTCCAATAGCTTTTACCGATATTGATGAAGAAATTATAAGCAATAAATACACCACGCAAGATATGCCGCAACTTCTGGAAGATGTACCGGGATTATTTGCTAATACTACAGGTATCGGTGATGCTCAGATCACGATGCGCGGTTTTGAAGCGGACAAAATCCAAGTTATGATAAATGGAATTCCAGTGAATGACCCAGAAAGCCAAAAAGTATACTGGAGTAATTGGACAGGTCTCTCATCCAACGTGAAATCTGTTCAAGTTCAAAAGGGAGCAGGTTCTTCGCTTTACGGCTCTGGTGCTTTTGGTGGTTCATTGAATATTGAAACAATGGGTTCTACTCCTGACAGTGAGATCACAGTTCGATCGTCATATGGAAGATTTTCAACCGAAGGTGATGTTGCTGATGGCTTCGGAAATATCACTGATTATGATCCTTATAATTATAATGTTATTGCACGCTATAATTCTGGGAATTTATTAGATGGAAAGATAAACTACAATTTGATGTTAGAAAGAAAAAGAGGAGATTATTATCTGGCAGGAACTAATTACGATGGGTATTCATTTGGTCTTGAATCTCAATTAAATTTTGATATGCATAAGATAAATCTTAGTTTTATCGGAGCTCCTCAAGAACATAATCAAGTATATTTTAAATCTGATAGAAATTTAATGGAAACACTTGGCAGAGAATACAATCGTAATAACCATAAATATCAAGAGAATTATTACTTCAAACCTCAATTCTCGGTTCGTGATGAATGGAAGATTACAGACAATCAACTTCTGATGACCAATGTATTTGTAACAACAGGTATTGGTGGAGGGAAATATTTGAACCAGGATAAATTTGATGTGGAGACAGGAAAAATAAGTTTTCAAGACATCATGTCTGAAAGTAATGAAAATGGTAACTTTGGTAGACATGCCCAATATATTTATGAAATAACAGATTCTGAGCTTATACTTGAAGGATTTATCCCATCCGACCCAGATAATTTTGGATATCCAACTTATAATGGATTTATTTTAACCGGCTCTTCCGGCTCAGATTTTTTTAGAAGCCGTTACGATTACAGTTGGCGTAATAACAGGATCAGTGATCACAAGCAATTTGGAATGAATACTTATTATCAATATGACATCAATAATAATTACAAGTTGGTTGTTGGTGGTGAGATGCGAAATTGGAATGCTGATCATATCGGGAAGAGAGAGAATTTCCGTCATTATAATCCAGAGTTTCCCGGCAGTGTAGAAACATATAAAAAAATACAAACAACTTATGATTATACCAGTGATGTTCTAAACATGTCAGCTTTCGCAAGAATTCAGATAAAACCAATAGAAAAAATGAACATCTTATTAGATGGACAATATGCACGATACTCATCCCAAGTTGAAGAAAACCAAATAGAGATTTACGATATGGGAACAGGTGAACCAACCGGATATTATTTCTATTCCACAAAAGAAATGACCAAAGTTGTAGAGCAGGATACAGTACTGAAATTTATTGAAGATGATTACAAAAAAGTATTTAGTTTCTTCTCACCAAAATTTGGTGTTAACTACAACATATCTGAATATTTCAATATTATGGCAAATTACTCATTGGCTTATAAAGAGCCGAGAACTAGCGATTGGTATAGTGGATATAACGGACCTGATGGGAACCAAATGTATACAAAGAATATTGTTCTGCAGGATAGTGTTGGGAATTACTATAATCAGGATGAAGAACACTTTTATGGTGAACTACAACCGGAGAAAATAAATACGATTGAATTTGGTATTGGATACGATGGCGTGTATTTTGATATTGATGCAAATTATTATATTAGTGAATATGAGGACAAGATCGAACGGGTAAATCTTCCGGTAACAGAAGAATATTACCATGCTACAGAAGATTCTATCGGGATTAATGAATACGATGCGAGCTTAACGCTTAATGCAGGAAAAGCACGTCATCAAGGTTTGGAACTAAGTACAAAATTTAAACTTAATAATTTTGATAGTTCAGCTTCTTTAACTCTTTCAAAGAATAGATGGGTTAGTATGAATGTTGATGAAATTTTTGGTGGAAGCGCTGAAGATATGATTGGAAAAGTTGTGCCCAATTCACCTGAAACAATGGCAAATGCATCTATAGGTTACACATTCAAAGAGTTACCATTGAACGGTAAATTAAGAATTGGTTTTACTGGAAAATACTGGGATGATTATTATGCAAACTACACAAATGAATATTATAGTAATTATATTCTAGATGGAGAAGATTATGTTGCAGATACTACATCTGTAACAAGTTCAAAATTACCACATTTCATGGAATTCGGTACAAATATTAAATATTCGTTTAATTTAGGTGGAACTGAAGCATTCATCAGATTAGATGTGAATAATGTTTTGAATAGAGAGAACTTCCTTTCTGCTAACGTTAGAACAGATTATAATCGCGGTTACTATGATGAAACCGATGAATGGCAAGATGATTATCTTACAGGAAATGAATACATGTACGTAACACCTGCACCACTATTAAATGTGTTCCTAACGATGGAAGTGAAATTCTAAGTTAATAACAAAAAAAGGAGCTGAGAATTTTCTCAGCTCCTATTTTTTATATCTTGTTCAATTATTTTTTTTCTTTTGGGGCAGGTTTTTCTTTTTCTTCTTTCAACTCTTCAATTAGTACTTTCACATTATCTGCTTTAAAGATCGGATAAAAATCAGTAACATAATCTCTAACTATATTTTCAAGATCTTTATGTT
>JAUVLU010000089.1 GCA_030600585.1 Candidatus Cloacimonadota bacterium
ATTGGAAGAATACAGCAGTTGTCGTTCCCATATATAATTCAGAAAAATATTTGCCGGAATTATTTAAGAGGATTGCGGGATATTTCCCATCAAAAAGCATATTTGCAGTTAATGATGCATCGGAGGATAATTCTAAAAAGGCTTGCAAAAAGATTGGTGTGAATCTGATAGATCTAAAAACTAATTGTGGAAAAGGGAATGCATTACAGGTCGGTTTTAAAGCGGCTGCAGAGAAAGGCTATAAATTTGCATTTACAATAGATAGTGATTTGCAGCACAAACCCGAGGATTTTCCTGACTTTATGCAGAAACAAAATGAACTTGATCTGGAACTAATTATTGGGAAGAGGGATTTCTCACATAAGAAAATGCCGTTTCACCGGATTTGCAGTAATACGCTTACCAGTTGGATCATATCACGTGCATCAAAGCAGAAGATTCTTGATTCACAATGTGGATTCAGATTATATAATTTAGAAATATTGGAAGGGATGGAGTTTCAAACCAAACGTTATCAATTTGAAACTGAAGTGATCCTGAAAATAGCAAAAAAGAATGGGAAAATAGGTTTTATCCCGATCGAGACGATCTATGACGGGCAGGAAAGTTATATTTCAAACCTTCGAGATATTAAGAATTTTGTTAAGATCGTGATTTATGAGATGAAAATTTAATGGAGATATAAATGAAAATATTACTTACAAATGATGACGGATATAATGCACCGGGGATCACGGTTTTAGCAGAAGAACTTAAAAAGAACGGACATGATGTAATTATAGCAGCTCCTCTTACTGAGCAGAGCGCAAAATCTCATTCGATTTCACTCTTTAAACCGATGAGAATAGTTGAGAAAAAAGAGCAGCAATTTGCTATCTCCGGCACTCCTGCTGATTGCATGATCCTCGCTTCACAGCTTTTAGCTGATGAACCAATCGATATTGTTATTTCAGGAATAAATGCCGGGCAGAATATGGGAGAGGATGTATTGTATTCAGGAACGGTGGCAGCAGCGATAGAAGCTATGTTTCTCGGTTATAAATCTATTGCCATTTCAATAGCTTCATATAAAGACCAAAAATTCATCACGGCTGCTAAGTATTTGTGTGAAATGCTTAAAAACGGTATCCATAAAGAAATTGCTAAGAATGAAGTGTTGAATATCAATGTTCCGAATTTGGAATTTAATGAAATTAAAGGAATTAAAGTTACCT
>JAUVLU010000078.1 GCA_030600585.1 Candidatus Cloacimonadota bacterium
CTTGATCGCCTCTTCAATGATCGTATCGGTATTTTCTTCCAGCTTCACATCACGCACGATCTCAAATCCGCCACGTCTTGCATTCATATGTCCGGGATAGGTTCTACTCATCGATTCTTTACCATCAGAAGCGAGAACATAAATCATCGGCATAGTATCGTAAACCAGAGAATCCACAAAAGTTCCTTCCGTATTGGCAAATATTTTGTATTGCCGGTAGAATTCCGTATAAACATTTGAATAAACTATCTTCTCATTCCCAACTAGTTTTTGCGCTATTTTTTCGTGGAAATCGATCTTATATTTATCGTCCATTAAAAATGGGTCTTCTACCGGTTTGAAAAGATAGCTGTCTTGAACCGGTTTTAATTTCTTAAATGAAGCAGGCTCTTTACGGAATCTGCTTCCTGTTCTGGCATTAGAAATTGCTTTTTTTATTGTCTTATCAATTGATGTTTGGGTAAAAATTGTAGTTCCGGCAAAACCCCAGCAGCCATCTGCTAAAACTCGAATTCCCAGAGCAAGTGAATCCGTATCGGAACCAAAATATTTTAATTTTCCTTTCTCAAAATATATTTTCTGATTATCTGTATCTGTAAAACGGACATCAGCATAAGTGATATTTTGTGCATTTAATTTGTTGATTATATCATAGACTAATTTTTTCATTTTTTCTCCCTCTTTGGCTAACATATCTTCACGGATTTAACGGATTAAAACACAAAAAGTTACTTCGGAACAAATTTTCATATTTTTGTACTTCTTGCTTTTATCCATGCTTTTCCGTGTTTATCTGTGAGCCACTTACAAATTCATTGCTCATCTGTGTGTGTCCGTGAGCTATTAAATCGTCTTCGTTGATGAACTTATTTTGAACCCATTCACTTTCACGTGCGGCATACGCACACTGTAAATTCCAAACTCTCCATAATTACTGGAATAAGGAATCGTATATGCTTTGTTCTCGATGTCTGTTATTCCCTTAATAATATCTGAAATATTCTCGGTGAAACGCAGATTATTCACGACCTTTGTTATCTTCCCATCTTCGATCAGGAACGTTCCGTCACGCGTTAAACCGGTAATGGACGTCTCTTTGCGATTGATGAAATTCATATAATGCAAACTGGAAATATAGAGTCCTTTTTTAATCGAGCCAATAATTTCACCAAGCTCTTTATCGCCTGTATCCATCACAAGCGCACCACCTTCCGACCCGTTCTTTTTCATCTTGAGTTTACGTCCATAATAGTTATCAACAAAGAAATTCTTGAAAACTCCATTCTCAATTATTGGAAGTTTCTTGTAAATATGACCGTCTTCATTGTAATCGAAATTGATCAGTTCGGGATGTTTCGGATCATCGGTGATTGTAACATTTTCGGGAAATACTTTCTCATCGATTTTACCTTCAAAGAAACTTTGTTTGGAATCAAGACTTTGTGCGTGAATACTGCTTTCCAAATACATAAAATAATCACCAATACAGCGCGGAGCAAGCACAACTTCATATTCTCCTGCTTCAACATCCACCACTTCACCTGTTGCAGTTTTTACCTTTTCCACCAGATTAGAGGTAAATTCTTCTTCATTAAAAGTTTCAAATCTTTCTCCACCGTAAACTTCCAAAACCGTAACTTCATTTTTCTGGTTTACAGCTTTGCACTCCAAATAAATGGGAGAACTGATCTCACGTTTATTCAAACCGTTACTGTTGATAATATACAGTGTTTTGTAATTACAGATAAATGTTCCGTAGATTTTAAAATCGTAGGATTCTACAGCTTTTGAAACTTTTTTCAAGATTTCAATTTTCTTATCTAATGAAACTTTTTCGATGTTATTTATCTTCTCTTTTTCTGCCGATTTGCTCAAATCATCTTCCAGATCGATAAAATCGGGATCTTCCGGTAATTGATCAATTAATTTTAAAACATCATCGATCTTATTCTGTAGAATTTCTTTGGTTGGATCTTTAAATGAAAAGCTGTAAGATTTTTTCCCTTTATAGATCGTTGTAGAAAGCGATATAGATGTTTTGGATATATTATAATTGATTTGACTTTGATAGAACCGCAAGAAATCCGTTTCCCAAATCTTATAATTGAAATTGAGTTTTAACTGTGGATATTTCTCGCAGATTTTAATTAGTTCCTTTTGCATTTTTCCTCCTGCTTAATTTTATTTACGACAACTGCAAGTTTATAATGATTTCTGTAAATGAAAAAATGAAAAGATGTTATTTACGATTTTTTATTTGACTTATTATATCATCTATTTAGTTTATCTACATTGAACTAAGTAAAATGGAATACATGAAATATGATTGAGTTTTAAAATTATTTGGAGGCTACGATGAAGAAAATAATTACATGTTTATTTATAATTTTTGTGGGAATATTATTTGCAAATCCGATGACTCCTCATGTTAATATTACCGAGATTACCTTTAATGATTCTGATTGGCAGATAGAATTATACAGTGATTTTATGGGTGAATATACAACTTTAGATAGCTGTATGATTGTATGTTCGGAAGGAAGTTCCTATTTTCAACCAGGAATAGATTATTTTGAAGGAACTTATTTGGTTGTTACTGAAAATGATTTAATAACACCTCTTTCGATCAATTCCGAAAACGATTCTATTCGCATCTTTTTTTTAAACGAAAGCTACTCATATTTAGATTATGGGACTTTAACCGATATGGTTTTAGCACCTTCTAATGAGCAATCTCTTCGATCTGTTGGACTGTCAATAAATGCTGTAGATACTTATTATATATTTGCAAAAGATAACACTCCATC
>JAUVLU010000010.1 GCA_030600585.1 Candidatus Cloacimonadota bacterium
GATCAGACAATTAAATCGAAAGTTAAAGAACTTGGATGGTTTCAAATCAGAGAAAAACCTTGCTGATTTTATGAACATCTGGTTTACGAGTTACCATGAAAAATTTAATAATTAGACACAGTTATCTTAACGCTACCTATTAATTAATTTTTCTATGTAAAGTCCGGATATTAACATCAAGTAATTTTGCAGCTTTAGTTTTATTTCCATCTGTCATATTAATAGCACTTTGAATTATTATAGATTCATATTCTTGTAACATTGTTTTTAAAGAATTAAAATTATTAATTTGTGGTTGTATCAAATTATTGGGAATATCATTTTGTGACTTAATTGATAATTGTTCCGGTTGGATCATATTACTGTTTGTCGTGATCACAGCCCGATTAATAACATTTTTCAATTCACGAACATTTCCTGACCAATGATAATCCAACAAGAGCTGCATCGCTTTAGAGCTAAATCCTGAGATATTTTTATTATATTTTGAATTGGCGTTAAGTAAGAATTCTTGTGCAAAAAGAGGAATATCGTCTTTTCTTTCGGAAAGAGAAGGAAGAGATATCTGAAATTCATTTAGACGATGATATAAATCTTCTCTGAAATTTCCCTGTTTGATCTCCAACAAAAAATCTTTATTGGAAGTTGCTATAACCCTGATGTCAATATCATGTGGATTTATTCCACCAATTCGTGTTGTTTGCTTTTCTTCTAAAACGCGCAATAGCTTTGCTTGACCTTGGATGGGCATATTGGTGATCTCATCTAAAAGTAATGTCCCTCCGTTGGCTTCTTCAAATTTTCCTGCTTTTGAAGACAACGCACCTGTAAATGCACCTTTTTCGTATCCAAATAATTCACTTTCTACAAGTGTTTCGGGAATTGCGCCGCAATCTAAGGCAATAAATGGTCTTTTCCCCTTCATGCTCTTTTTATGTATTAGATGTGCAAAGACTTCTTTTCCTGTTCCACTTTTTCCCTGAATTATTACACTCATATTTGTAGGAGCAATTAGATCGATTTGATTTAATATTCTTTTTATTTGAGGGTCATTCCCAATTACGATATTATTTTTTTTAAAGTATAATTTTTTCTTAAGATCATTGATTTGCTGATTTAATTCCCTCGTATTCAAGGCTCTTTTGATAGATATTAGAAGTTCATCTTGATTAAATGGTTTTCTTACATAATCGTATGCTCCTAATTTTATAGTCTCTACAATATTTTTTATCCCTCTGGTCCCGGATATCATTATTACAAGTGTGTTCTGATCAATTTCCTTTAATTTTTTTAATATTGAGATACCATTTTTACCTGGAAGTTGGATATCTAATAGTACAATATCGGGCTTACATGATATGAATTTACTTATTACTTTCTCGCCATCTGAAACCAGAAATGTTTGATAACCATTTTCTCTTAATATGCTGGAAATAAGTAACTGAGTTTCAAAATTGTCTTCAACGATTAAAATAGAATGCATATATTTTATACCTCTCTTCAAAATTAAGTATCATCTAATTTAAAAAATTAAATAGTGACATAAATGTCAACATTAATATTATGAGTAATAATTATTAAATAAAAATAACCTTGAATAAAGCACAGAACATTATTCACGGATAGTTTAGTAAATGTATTGAAATTGGAACAGATATTACAATTATGAAGTATCTTTATCGGTCAGATCAATATTTCTGCTGCGGAAACCGTAACCCATAACATCATTAACATCAGTGAGCAGAACGAAAGCTTTTGGATCGATGTCTTTTACAATATCGCGTATCATTGCCACCTGCCTACGGTTCATTGCACAGAACAGAACATCAAACTCATTACCGGTATAACCACCCTGAGCTTTAAAGAATGTTATGCCACGCCGGATCTTATCATATATCTTTTCTTTGATTTCATTATTTTTCTCGGAAATTATATAGACACCTTTTACGTAAGGCAGACCCTCACTGGCGAGATCGGTCATTTTGGTTGTAATAAACAGATTAACATAACCCCATATTATCAGCTTCACATCTTTAAATACAATACCAATCGTCATGATTATTAATGTTTCGATTACCCAATATCCCATTCCAATAGAAATTCCGGTTTTCTGTTTCAAAAAAGCAACGGGAATATCTGTTCCTCCGGTAGAACCACGGAAACGGAAGATCATTCCCAATCCTAAACCTAATAGAACAGAACCTGCAATTGCTGATAAATATATATCTTGTGGCGATAACATTGCGTAAATTGTTTTACCATGATCTAAGTATGTATAAGGAGAAAGGTCTTTGATAATGCCCATATTATATAAATTCTTTAAATTGAGAAGGTCGGAAAGAATTGATGTTGCAAACATTCCAAAGAGAGATCGAAGTCCAAAACGTTTTCCCAAAAACATAAAACTTAAAATAAATAATGGAACATTAAGCATTATCATCGATATACCAATAGGTATATTGAGAAAATGAAATAATATCTGGCTTAAGCCGCCAATACCACCAGGTGCAATTTTGTAGGGAACCAGAAACCATGAATAGGCTATCGCAAATAATATAGCTCCTACTACTATCCCAAAATGTTGAATAATACTTCTTTTTAATTTTTTATTCATTATCAACCTCCGAAATGTGCAATTTATTTTCTTAGATTATAAGTCAATAATAAAATTACAACTAATATAATCCCAATTATAAATACTTTCTAACCTGCTTCAAATAAGATACTTAACAATTGAATTAAGAATAATTACTTGACTTAGAAATCTATAAAATATAAATAATTTTCCATAACAAAGGAGGAAATTTGTTTACTGTTGAAATAAGAATAGATGGCGAGCGTTTCAAAAAGATCGCTTATGCTAAACCTTTAGATATTCAGAGCATTCTGATTGAAAACTTAAAAGATGAAGAACAACAAATAGCCTGTAGAATAAATAATAAATTTAAGAATAATAAAACTATAATAAATTCTGATACAATATTGGAAAGTATTTCCAGATCAAGTACAGCAGGTGATGCTATTTATAAAAATACATCGATATTTATTTTATGCAAAGCTTTCAATTCAACGTTTGAAACAGATAAAAAATTAGTTGTAGAACATTCAATCGGTGATGGAATTTATGTGGAAGTAATCGACTACACATTTTCAGAAAAGGAGATTAACCAACTTTCGCAGGAAATGCAGAATATAATAGATAGTGAAATGCCAATTGATGAAATAGAAATAACATCTTCTGAAGCTGAAGATATATTTACTAAACAAAATCGTGAAGATATTCTTAAACATCTAACTCATAATACCATAAAGCTTTATAAATGTGGAAATTTCTATGATTATCTTATCTGTCATACTGCGGATAATACAAGTTTAATCCAGAATTTTGAGATTGTTTATCATGCTCCCGGCTTAATACTTAGATTTCCGAATAGGATCTCAAATAAGATAAATGGGGAATTCCAACTTTCCAGAAAACTTTTTGCTGCTCATCAGGAACATGATAAATGGTTGAATATTTTGGAGGTTCATTTTGTAAATGCGATTAACATGGCTGTGAGGGATTATAAGATCACAGATCTAATTCAGGTTGAAGAAGCGCTTCACGAGAAGAAAATAGTTGATATCGCAAAACATATTACACGTAAAGGTGATACTAAACTTATACTAATTGCCGGACCTTCTTCTTCAGGGAAAACATCTTTTGCAAAACGACTTTCCATCCATTTAAGGGTAAATGGAATAAAGCCGCATATTCTTGGAATGGACGACTATTTCCTACCGAGAAGCCAAACTTCCAGAAAGGAGAATGGAGATTATGATTTTGAAAATATAAATTCATTGGATCTTGAACTTCTAAATAGTGATCTTCAGAAATTGCTTAAAGGTGATGAAATTGAATTACCAAAATATAATTTTAGGCGTGGAATCCGAGAGCTGAGTCATAATAGGCTGCAGTTAAAAGAAAATGAGATACTTATTATGGAAGGAATTCACGGGCTTAATGATGTATTATCATTGTCAGTTCCTTTTAATCAAAAACTAAGAATATATGTGAGTGCTTTGAATAATCTTAATATCGATGCTCATAACCGGATACCGACAACTGACTCAAGAAAGATAAGAAGGCTAGTTCGTGATTACAATTATAGAGGGCATTCGGGAGAACAAACATTGGAAATGTGGGATTCTGTGAGAGAAGGAGAGGATAAAAACATTTTTCCATTTCAAGAAAATGCCGATTTTATGTTCAATAGCATTTTAACTTACGAACTTGGAGTTCTTAAAAAATATATTTTACCAATTTTGCATTCGATAACAGAATATTCTCCTCAATATTCAGAAGCACTGAGATTGTGGAAGATCGTAGAACATATTTATAATATTCCAGATGATATTGTACCTTCTAATTCAATCTTGAGGGAATTTATCGGCGGCAGTATTTTTAATTATTGATCAAGCTCATCAAGATCATTATTCTCATCTAATCTATCTTTGGGAATAATCCTTTCGGGAGTTTTGAAAAACATTGTTTCCAATTTAGAATTAAGAAATTCCACAATACCAAAACTTACTCCAAGAGTTATCATTATTTTCAATCCATTTATAAAATAGATCAAAATAAACTGTCCATGAAAAGGCTTTTTGATAAGAATATGCAGAATAAAGTGAGCAAGAACGTAACCGATAGCTTCTAAAATACTGAACGCTATATTTCTAATATACTTAAACCTGAACCATGTAAATTTGAAGATCAATGCATAAACGGTAAATAGGATGAAAGCGTAAATGAAAAGTTGGAATAATCCTCCAACTTGAGCATTTAATGAAGTTTTACGCATTAGGAAGGCGAACAGACTGGAGATAAAGAGAACTATAATGAGCAGATCAAAATATCTTAGGTATTTGGAACTAAAGAATATGAAACTTCCTAAAATTGAGAACATTAAAAACTGAAATCCAAATTCATTAATATTGAAAATATTCTCATCGAATATCTTTCCTACTATAAAACTAATTGAAATAGTTATTACCAATAGTAAAATAAGAAAAACAATTTTCTGAAAATTCATGGGTATTCTCCTAATTTGCAAAGATCCAGTGAACATTAAAATTGAAATGTGTTTCCGGATGATCGTAATTTGTGAACATCATTTTATTATTAGTCAAGTTGATAGCATCTACACTAATTTCAAATCTATCTGTTAATTGTATTTTTAGATATGCATCAATGTTTTGAGTATCACTTGTTGTTGGTGATTCACACGCATCATAATAGTATGAGTAATCAGAATGATAAATGTGTTTAAGCCCCAATATAATTGCATTATTGTGTTTCAGGTTATAAGTAACTTCTAGAGCGTCAAACATTTGCCATTCGGGGAATGATGAGATTTCAGAATTATTATCAATTTGATAATTGGTTTGTTCTTTTCTTAGCCACAAATCATATTTGATATAAACATCTTCAAATAAATTTAAAGTAAAAGTATTTTGTAATGAATAATATTTCCCATCAAAATCTTCAATATGATGTTGTCCCATTACAACTTTGGTTTTAATTAAAGGAAAATCAATAAAAATTCCGCCGTCTACACTTGATCTTAATTGATTTAATAAACAGGATGACAGATGATTTGGGTAAAATTCAGTAGATGAAGTGTTAAATTCACCACAAAGACTAAATCCGTGAAATAATTCTTTTTGAAGGCTTGAATCTAATTGGAAATTGTTCTCATCTCGATAAAATCCTGTGTTTCCAATTTTGAATCCTACAATGTTTGAGTCATGATCAACAGAAAGAATATGGTATGAATTGTCTTTTTTGGAAATATCAGTTGGCTGGGTTGGAATATAATTATAAGATGTAACATTCTCAGAGACAAATTCATAAGACAAATTAAGATTATGATTACGTGAATATAGTTTCTTCTGAACTAAAAATTGCATAAGATTTCGTTTCTTACGCCACCACTCATCCATTTTGTAATCACTTGATAAATATTTGAAACCAAAATCAATAATATTATTTTCAACTGTAAACGAATATTCATTTTCTTTATTTGATGCTGAATAATTAGGATACATATATCCCAAATATGCGTAAATATCTTTTCCGCTAGGAAGTGTCTGATTTATTAAGCTATTATCAAAATGAATTCTGGCAAAACCCAGGTCATAAATCAGATGTAAATGAAAGTTTTTAGAAGCTTCGTTCTCATATCCTTGCCATATACCCTTTTCACCGAGATAATCAAGCTGCATATCAAAGTCGGGAATTCCAAAGATACCACCTTTCATCAAGGAAACAGCGATATTGTTCATATCGATATCACCGAGTCCCATATAGGTTTCGGTTAATGCTACAGGGAGAGAATATTCCCAAGAATTGTAAAGTATATTTCCTCTTTTGTAAATCGTCTTATAAATACTTCTGTTATTCTGAACTGTCTGTAAGTTACCGGTTGCAAATGGGATTTCAGAAAATCCGTTTTTCTTAATACGCATATTCAGATTAAAAGGCGAACTTAAATGGAAATTTTCTTTATAGATTAGATGCGGCAGGAAAAAATTATCTTCCATTTTTCTTTTCTCATCAAGAAAGTTGTTCATCTCAACCAAAAGCAGTTTTGGATCTATTCTTTCTTCTAAAGAATCAATAACTGCTTGTTCAATATTTAGAGTATCCGGTGGGATATTTTCTTCAATTTCTGTTTGTGCCCAAATGCAAGTTGTTAAAACAATAATTGTTAATATAACCAAAAATATTTTCATAACCATCTTTTATCCTTATACCATTGATAAGTTTTTTGTAAATTTTTTAAATAATTATCTTTAAATTTAATATTCAATTTATTTTCTGATCTATCTGTATTTACGATCCAGTAATCTTCTTTAAATTCTTTTACCTTATCCCTATTGAGTACTGGAAATTTACTCTTAAACAATTTACTGATAAATTCCAAAATGGAAGCGATGGGGTAGAGCAGGAATTCAGGTATCCTCATTGTAACAGTTTTTGAGTTCATCGCTTTACCAATTAATTTATGCAGTTCGCTGTTTTTTATAATTCTCGGATTTGCCGCAAAGAATGTTTCATTATATGTCTTTTCATTATTTATTGTTCGTTCTATAAGATCAGTGAGTTCGTCGATATGGATAAGGTTATAGTATTTTGTTTTGAAACTACTTACAAATACAAAGTGATTTTTAACCAGTTTGAAAAGTTTGAGAAAATCTTTATCTCCGGCACCATAAACAGAAACGGGGCGGATAATTGTCCATGGGATTTTCGCATTTCTGCGAATGATCTCTTCTGCCAATAACTTGCTCTTCCCGTACATTGTAACCGGATTTGTCGGGTCTTCTTCCTTTTTCCCTAAATTTTTGTTTAATGCAGGTCCTGCCGCTGCCTGACTGCTTATAAAAATAAACTGTTTAATAGAAGAATCATTGCATAAATTCAAAAGTGTTTCTGTGAGATCAATGTTGATCTTCTTGAATGTCTCCCATTTGCGGGCGCGAGTTAAAGCAGCAACATGTATCAGAATATCCTTATCTTGTAATACCTGTTTGATTTCTTCTAAATTATTATAATCAATAAAACAAACATTATTTTTATTTTCGATAAGAGAAATATCCGAACCAGTTCTAACAAAGCATGTAACATCATTACCACTATTCAGAAGTTTTTTTGTCAAAGCACTGCCGACAAATCCATTGGCTCCGGTAATTATAATTTTTTTCATAAATGTTATTCAAGAAATGCGAATGATTCGGTCAATTGTTTTGTGTAATTCTTTAATAGCTGAGCACAATTCAAACAGTTTATAATAAATGTAAAACTTGACGTTAAATCACATTTTAAATTTATTCTTCCCTGAATTATAAATAAAAAATTAAAAAGGAGTAATAATGAATATTTTATTAATTGGCATTCAAGGATGTGGGAAAGGAACTCAGGCGAAGCTGCTTGAAGAGACTTTTGGTTGGAAGCATATTACTACCGGTAATCTTCTGCGTGAAAGCATTGAGAAGCAAACCGAGTTAGGACTTGCTGCAAAGAAATTTATGGATGAGGGTGAACTTGTTCCTGATAAATATGTTTTTCAGATTGTTGAAGATGCTTTAGCAAATGCAAAAGATGGAACAATTCTGGATGGATTTCCACGAAATATAGAGCAGCTTAAGTATTTGGAAAAGAACTTTACTATCGATAAGGTTGTTCTTTTAGAATTATCTGATGAAAAAGCTATAGAACGTGTCTCATCGAGAAGAAACTGCATTGATTGTAAGAAAGACTATAATCTTCTTTATAGTAAACCAAAGAAAGAAGGAATCTGTGATGTGTGTGGCGGAAAGATAGTTCAAAGAGATGATGACTATGAAGCAGCAATAATTAAGAGGATAGAAAAATTTTACAAAGATACATCTGAAGTGATTTCCTATTTCTCGAAAGAAGGAAAACTTATTCGTGTTAATGCAGATGATCCAATTGATATTATTCAGGAAAATATAGTAAAGGCATTAAAGGTTTAGCGGCAATTCCTAACAGGGAAAAATGATAGAAACAAAACGGGATAAAATTCAAAAAATTGCTATTGCAATTCTTACACTATTTGCAATTGCTAATATTGAGTTCCTTTTTATAAAGATAATAGATGTAGAAAGCACTGTTATCAGTCTTTATACTCAGATTTCAATAGTATTTTTAGCATTATATATAAGCTATAGATTAATAAAGAATGGAGTTACAGTTCAAAGACTGTTGAATCTTCTACCTGATATCATCTTCATTCTTACCGGTCTTTTAATTAACGATTCGGAGAGAGTTTTTCAATTTTATCTTATTGGACGTCAAACATTTTCCCTATTGCATTTAAGATCATTGTCGGATTCTAAAGGTACTTTTATAGATAAGCTTTCTGATAATCCGCCGGTACTTGTAATGCTTACATTCTTTCTTACTATTTTTATTGGTTCACTTCTGCTAATGCTTCCGGTTGCAACTTCATCAGGAGAAGAAACTTCTTTGCTGGGAGCGATATTTACTTCCACATCTGCAACCTGCGTTACCGGATTGATAGTATATGATACAGGAACACATTTCACACTTTTCGGACAGATAATAATTCTTGCACTTATCCAAATTGGCGGGTTGGGAATTATGACGATTTCAAGTGCCTTCGCAATTATATTAGGTCAAAAATTAAGCTTGAAACGTGAATCTATCATGCAGAATGTCAGCGGGGAATCCAATAAACTGGATATGATAAACCTGGTTAAGAATGTTGTTGCTGTTACCATTACTCTTGAATTAATTGGTGCCGCTATTTTATATTTTACATTTATCTCTAAATCTTATTCAATTAATCAAGCTTTTTATCATTCCATATTCCATTCGATTTCTGCTTTTTGTAACGCCGGATTCTGTTTATACCCGGATAGCCTGATTAGTTATTTAGATAATTTTAATATCAACTTTGTAATTACATCGCTTATAATTCTGGGTGGTATCGGGTTTCCGGTAATGAAGGACATTCAAGGTACCATTAAGAACAAATTCCGCTTTAAAAGATTATCGCTTCACTCAAAAATTGTATTGTCTGCAACACTGATTCTAATATTATTTGGAACGATGGCTTTCTTTATTTCAGAATATAATAATGAGATGAAAGGTTTTAGCTTTATGGATAGATTGTTTGCTTCATATTTTCAATCTGTTACAACCAGAACAGCAGGATTTAATACAATTGACACGGTTAATTTAAGTAAAGGATCATCGTTTGTTTCCGGGATACTGATGTTTATTGGCGCATCACCAGGCTCTACAGGTGGTGGAGTTAAAACTACAGCTCTTGTAGTTGTATTTGTTGCTGTAATAGCAATGTTCCGCGGTCATAAAGACGTAAATATATTTAAACGTAAAGTGTCGGAAAACATAATTAAGAAAGTAATGGCGCTTGTTGCTGCATCAATTGCTTTTCTTACGTTCATGATCTTTTTACTTCTTCTATTCGAGCCTTTTACTTTTGAAAAAACAATTTTTGAAGCAATTTCTGCCTTTGGAACAGTAGGGCTTTCCATGGGAATAACATCACGGTTATCTGATGCAGGGCAGATAATAATTGTACTGTTAATGTATATAGGAAGAATAGGTCCATTAACTCTGATATTCGCAATTTCAGAAAATAAAGATAAATCTTACTTTACATATACTGAAGAAAAAATAAGTATTGGTTAAGTAGCTCGTTCATTCCTCCAAAGGCGGATAAATCTTGAACGAGCAAATTATGATAATGTGTTTTGCACGGACAAGGTGTCCGTGGTACATAAGGAGTAAATATGGCAAAATTTGCAGTGATCGGGCTTGGTAAATTTGGGATGACTGTTGCAACCACTCTTTTTGAAAGAGGAGCGGAGGTAATAGCTATCGATAATGACAAGACTTTAATAGATGAAATTGCCGGACGTGTTAGTGTTGCGATTCATCTTAATAGTACAGATGAAAAAGCACTTAAAATGAATCGTATCCAAGATGTTGACGCAGTTATTCTAGCTATTGGAAATAACATAGAAGTAAGTGTGCTTACAACTGTTCTACTAAAAAAACTTGGTGTAAGTAATATTTATGCAAAGGTAGACAGCAAGGTTCATGCCAGAATTTTAGAGCTTTTGGGAGTTCAAAATATTATTTTCCCGGAAGAACAAATAGGAAGACAGCTTGCTAATTCTCTTATCTCCAGCAATGTAATGGAATATGTTGATCTTTCCAGCGGACACAGTGTTGTGGAACTGCTTGTTCCTGATGAATGGGCTGGAAAAACATTGCAGCAGCTTGCTCTTCCAACCGAGAAAGGTGTAAATATAATTGCTATAAAATATACCTCTCAGAGTGTAACGGAAGAAGGCGAGAATGTAATTCGTAATAAAATAAATGATATGCCCGGAGCTAATGACATTATTAATGAGGAAGATGTCATGGTGCTTATCGGACCAAAAAGTAAGATAGATGAACTTATAGAAGAAACAAATAAAAAAGGATAGAATTATGAGATTATCATTTACAGGGAAGATCAGGCTGTTAATAATTATAATGTTTATTGTTGCAATTCTTCAAGGTGGTATAATTCTACATTTGATCAATAACCCTGACAGTTTTTTGCAAATGAAATTAGATGTTCAAAATACAATCTTTATTGGATTGTTCATACAATTTCTTTTAGGGCTTGCTATAATTTTTTATGTGCCGGTATTTCTTCATAAAGCTTTTTCCGAAATCCATAATATAATCAAAGATATTACGCAAGGCATCTACACTATAGATATTGATCTGGATAGCTATAAAAATACAATTGACAAAGAATTTTTTATGGTGATTTCTTTACTTAATGACATGCTGAAATCCATTCTTACTTTCGATAAATTGAAAAAAGAGAAAATTGTAGAACATCATAATCGCATTGTTTCAATTCTGAATCTTACTGATGACGGCTTTATGATAGTTGATATAAAAGGGAATTTTGTCTATATGAACGAAAAAGTTACAAATACTTTCCCGGCATTGAGCGATAAAGCCAATATTATCGAGACGAACTTTCCACCCGAAATTGAGAATAACATAAAAAAATATACTTTGAATATATTGAGTTCTCACACCAAACAGGAACCGCAACAATTCTATGTGCCTTTATTGAAACGTCATATCGTACTAAACAGTGCCATGATCCGTGACGCAGCAGGACAGCCGACAGGTGCAATAATTGCACTTACAAATCTGGAAAAAAGAAAGCAGCATAAAGAAGAAGAACTTTAATATCACAAAATGAAAATTGAATATATTAAAGACGAAAAACAGAGAATCGATAAATATATCGTTAGCCTTGAAATGGAAGAATTATATTCACGATCTTTTATTGATAAGCTTTTAAGCGAAGAAGCAATACTGGTTAACGGTAAACCTGTAAAAAAAAATTACAAACTTTCCCGATTCGACATTATCACGATAGAAGTTCCCCAAAAGAAGGAATTGGATATCAAACCGCAGAATATTCCAATAGATATAATTTGGGAAGATGATGATATTGCAGTTGTGAATAAGCCTGTTGGATTAGTTGTTCATCCGGGTGCAGGTGTGCAAGACGGGACTTTGGCAAATGCCCTGATGTTTCACTTTAAAGAAAAGCTGTCTGTTCAGCACGACCCGCAAAGACCCGGCATTGTTCATAGATTGGATAAAGAAACAAGCGGACTTATCATAGTTGCCAAAAACGATAGAGTTCATTCTCTACTCTCACAAATGTTTCAAAATAGAACAATTAAAAAAACATATCTGGCGATAACTGTGGGAATTCCCCCAAAAGCGGAAGACACAATTAAAACTTTGATTGGAAGAAGTAAGAAAGATAGAGTTAAAATGACCGTAACCACAGATGGAAGAGAAGCTGTTACACATTACAAAATTATTAAATATTTCGATTTTTTCTCGCTGGTGGAAGTTGAACTGGAAACCGGCAGAACCCATCAAATTCGAGTTCATTTCTCTCATATCAATTGTCCGATCTTGGGAGATAACACCTATTCAACTTTAAAACGAACTCTTAGTATTGTGCCTTTTCATTATCAGAAAAAAGTAAAATATTTATTGGCAAATCATCTTAAGAGACAAGCTTTGCATGCATACCAGCTGGAGTTTGAACATCCGATCACTAAAAAAATTATTAAAGTGGAAGCACCGATCCCGGAAGACATTCAATATACCCTAAACTGGCTTGAGAAGTATTTTATAACAGAGTGATATAAATTAGCAAGACTTGAGTTAAAAACGACACAGTCGGATTTGACTTAAGAGCCGAAGCAAAGCGAAGCCCAACGAAGTTAATTGCAAAATCTAAATAATTACTTTCATTCTTTTGTGCCGACAAAAGAACGAAACAAGAAAAACTCGTCACTTTTAGTATACTTATTTCCGGATGGATAAAAGTAAATTCAGTAAACAAGTAAATATATTTGAGAACTATTATAGTTTTCAATGCAATTCATCCGGCGTACTAAAAGTGACATTCAAAGAATTTCAGTTTTATTTTCTATTTCTTTTGTTTTCCCTTTTCATGGCTTTTTGTAATTTGTTCTGAAATCTGTACGTAAGAAAAATGTCACTGTTTGAGTGAAACCTGAAGGGTAGAGCGAGTTTGGCATTTTTTAGAACAGATGAAGTTACAAATAAAAAAGTCTAATGAACGGGCACCTTTTCTTTTTGCTTCGCTTTTCTTTGGGTGAGCAAAGAAAAATGAAGAGAATCTAATTCTTAACAAAGTTCTTTAAGCTAAGTGTTATATCTATCTGATCTATCCTTCCTACGGAGAACAACGCCTGCCACGCTGAATAGCTTGGAGTAAAAAATTCGTTAGGATGACGTCATATTGAGTTATAAAAAACCTTTATATGCCTTCCCCAAAAAATTTACAATTTGTCTGTTTATAATTGTCCTGGATATTGAAATTTTTCGGAGGATGTGTGATAATTTCTTATAATTCTTGACATAAATCTTTTAAATAAAGATAAAACATTTATGAATAAATTGAAAAAAATAATTATTTTATCGGGTGGTTTTTCTGATGAATCGGAAGTATCTAAAACTACTTCCAGTGAGATCGAGAAAGCTCTAAATGAAAACGGGAAAGATATTACCATCATTGATCCGGCAGAATTTGATTCTTATTCCGAAATGATCAACAAGATAAAAGAGATAAAACCCGATATAGTCTTCAACGGCTTGCATGGTGCCGAAGGAGAGGATGGAGGGATTCAATCTCTTCTCGCCTTAGAAAACATACCGTTTACAGGTTCTGCCCAACGTGCCAGCGCTATCTCAATGGATAAATATATCTCAGGAATTATAGCACAATATATTGGAATTAAGCTTCCTGAACGCAGGCTTATTTATAAAGATTACGAATATGATTTTAATCCTATTATTCAGCATATCGGATTTCCAATGGTTATAAAACCGAATGATTCCGGTTCATCAGTTGGAATTAGCATCATTAATGAAGAAAACGAATTGGAGGAATCAATTAAATTTGCTTTTAAATACAGTAAAAGGGTGATAATTGAACATTTTGTTGATGGAAGAGAACTTACTGTTACAATACTTGGAAATGAAGCATTACCGGTGGTCGAAATAATTCCAAACGATGGCTGGTATGATTATAAAAATAAATATACAAAGGGTAAAACGATCTACGAAGTTCCTGCCAAACTTACAAAAGAAGAAGTTAAGATAATTCAGAAACAAGCTCTGGATGTCTTTACTCTTTTCGGGTGTGAAGTCTATGGAAGAGTCGATTTCCGCTATGATGGAAAAGATTTCTATTTTTTAGAAGTTAACACTCTGCCAGGGATGACGCATTTAAGTTTAACTCCAATGGCTGCAAAGGAAGCAGGTTTGAGTTTTAAGGAACTTATCTATAAGATCATTGAATTTTCATTAAATCGTTAATTTTTTTTATCGGAGGGAAAAATGAAAAAAATACTTATTCTTCTAATACTCACAATTTCTATGAGTCTTATCGCTCAAACGCCACCAATGCTGCACATAACCCCAACGCACGTTACTTATAACGTATTGTATCCGGCAAATTTCAATCCTGATGAACCGGAGTTGCAGCCGAATCTTTTTAATATAACGATAAGCGGAACTTCTACAGCTAATGCAGTTTTATATTGTAAGATGATTTGGGAAGATGAGGATGCTGAAATCACATTAACACCGAATACTCCAGGGCAATTTCCATCAAATCTCAGTAGTGTGGATATCATTAATTCAGATCCGGAAGGTTTCTCCGTTCAAGAGTCTTTTAATCTTTTCTTGGATAATATTGAAGATTTGATCATCGATACCGGAAGAATGCCTGACGGTACTTACATTTTTAACATTGGTATTTATGAAAATGATTCCAATGGTAACTTGCTTTCCAATCAAGCAACCGCAGTAGTTGTAATTCGTTCGCCCATATCCATTTCTCTTATTACTCCGGGTAATCCGGTAGGTTTGGGTGTAACCAATATTTCAGAATTATACCCTAATTTCATCTGGTTTTCCAACCTGGAAGATTACACTTTAAAAATCTATGAATTGGATGAAATGTATGATACGATTGAAGAAATTGAAATGTTGGATCCCCATTTTGTTGAGACGAATATTAACGGCACTAATTACTCCTATTCGCCTGATGCACCGAATTTTGTTCTAAATAAAACTTATGCCTGGCAAGTTTCGGCTAAAGTGTTAAGTCCGATCGCAGCATCAGAGAGTGAATACAAAAGTACAATGTACCTGTTTAAACTTTCCGATACTGCCTCAGAAGAGTTAAGCTTGCAGATCCTTAAAAACTTTCTTAACCAATTGGGAATTGATGGTGTAGATGAGTCTATCAAATTACTTGAAGCAGGATATACTATAGATAATATTATCTGGAAAGGAGAAGATATACCTGTTGATGAACTAATGAAAATCCATGAAGAGATCACATCCGGCAATATTGAGCCGATAAAAATAACTGTTGAATAGGAGTATATCATGAATAAAAAAATATTTGTTGCATTATTATTGATTATATTTGCGGCTTCGTTGATCGCTAAAGAATCTATTGGAATTACCTTGAAGGTTAAGGGTGATGTTATCTTAACTCATGAGGAAGATAATATCAGTGCCAAAGATGGAACCGAACTTGAAAATAACGATATATTGGAAAGTAAGGATGAATCTTTTGCTGTGATCAAGTTCATCGATGGAAGCTCTGTTATTAAGCTTTTCCCAAACAGCATACTTACGATAAATGGTGAAAAGACAAATGGAAAACTGAATAAAAAAAGCATAATGAAGCTTGGTGAATTATGGGCAAAAGTAACAAAAAACACCGGTGATTTTGTAATCGATACCCCTACAACTGTTGTTTCTGTAAAAGGAACAAAATTTGTTATTATGGTTGATGAAAATGGCTTTACGGATCTTTATACTATTGAAGGTGTAGTGAATATGAAGAACAAGGATGATGAGCATGAAGCTGATGTTGGAGCAGGTCAGAAAGCTCATTCTACAGGGGAAAATGAGATCATCGTGAGTGTTATTGAAGAAGGCGAAATGGATGATTATGATGTTCCATTAACCGAAACTCTGAATATCAATTTGAAAAACGATAACGGGGAAAAGAGAACGATCAAGATTGAAATGGAATAGAGGTCATTTATGAGAAAAAATTATATCTTTATATTCTTGCTGTTCATTCTGGTACCTCTTTTTTCTGAGATTTCTCTGAATCATGAACAGCCGGTAAATGTAATAAATAGGAAGAGAATAATACTGGATATTGAGGTACGGTCAGGGTTTTCTGAAATAGATAAAGTTATGATCTTCTTCCGACAAACAGGAGAAACAGCATATTCTGAAAAAGAAATGGAAGCAGGCTCGGAATCTAATCCGCATTTTTCTTCAATGATGAGCGAATTTGCAGATTATTCTTCAAATGCTGAGTATTACTTTGAGGTTTACAGCAAAACCGGAAGCATGATCACCTATCCTGAATTCCAACCTGAAATAAATCCTTTAAGAATTACAGTAAATATTCCTCAGGATGTAAATGATGGTTTTGTGCTTTTATCACCCGATGCAGATTATTCCGATGTAACCGAGAATTTTCTTATCGCTATTTCAATATTTGCGATCTCCGAAGAAATTGATCATAATTCAATAAACATATTTTTCGATGAAGAAGATGTTACAGCGGAATCAAGAATATTCACGAATGTGCTGACTTATCAGGTTGCAAATGCAAAACAGGGTATTCATTCTTACCATGTTACAGCCAAATTATTTGACGGCAATCCGGTTGAATCGAAACATTGGATCACTATCGTTACTAAAAATGGATTTGAACTTCCTCTTGATCTTTCAGGGAAAGCACAATTTTCTATGCGTTACATGAATACTTCGCACGATACACTTGATGATGACTCCGATAAATCTGCTAATTTCTTACTGAGCTTTAAGGGCTCTCACAAGTGGTTAAGATTCAAATCTAAACTATATCTTTCTTCCTTGGAAACAAGCTCAACACAGGCTGTGAATAGATACAATTTTGCATTTCAGGTTCCTCATTTTAATCTTACCTTTGGCGATCATGCGCCTAAAATGAACAGTTTTTTACTAAACTGTAAAAATGTTTTTGGAATTCATAGTAAATTGGACTTCAATTCATTTCGCTTATTACTTACACATGGAAATGTAAAACGAAGTGTAGATGGCAAGATAATCCAAATTTCAACAGAACAAGACTCATTAAGTAAAAGTGGAACTTTCAAGCAAAAGAATAGTTCTGTTCGTTTGGAACTGGGAAATCCACAAAGTTTTGTGATGGGATTTGGTTTTGCAAAGAATAAAGATAATATCGGTTCATTAGATGAAAAATATTATAATCTAAATGACAGCTTATCGATTAGTCCAAAAGATAATCTTGTGTTTGGAACTGATTTCCGGCTTTCACTGATGAATCAGCGTCTTGTGGTAGGAACTGAAGCAGCAATGAGCCTTTACAATGATAACATAATTGATGGTGCAATCTCTCTTGATGAATTTGAACAGGATATTGATCTTCCTATCGACCCTCTGGATTTCGAGAGTATATTTGTAATAAATGAATCTATGGTTCCATTTAAACCGGGAATGCCTAATATCGCATTCAAATCGTATTTACGCCTGTTTTTTTATAGGAATCTATTAAATATTTCATTTACTAATATAGGCTCAAGCTTCAATTCGCTTTCTACGAATTATCTTCAAAAAGATGCAATGATCATATCCTTTAATGATAATATAATGCTGATGAATAACAGGCTTGCATTAAATTTTGGGTTTAATCTGGCTTCTGATAATGTAGATGATACAAAAGATAACACTTCAACATCAACTGCGGTATTTACACAGGCAATGTATAAACCGAATGACGAGATATACTTTAACCTGAATATCAATACAAACGGTTCTGAAGATGGATATGTGCCGGCTGAAGGTGACACCGTAAACACATACTTAGGTGCAGATATCAGATCTACGTTGCTCAGTTTTGGAACCGGATATTACATGAAGCAGATCAATAATGCTCCAACCAGATTTTCTTTAAATTTCTCCAGTTCATTAAATAAAGATGACGCAAATGATCTTTTTGAATATCAGAGGAATAACATCACACTGAGTGCAAAAACTGCCTTTGAACAAATACCAATGACAACTATATTTTCGTATACTTTCACTATTAATGATAATTCTTTCTTTGTTACACAAGATACATTGACTGTTTCGGAAAAATCAAATTATAATTCTCTCTTCTTTAGAGGTGAGCTCGATCTTCTGGAGAGTCAATTAAAACCATATTTTGATTTTCGCTATAATCTCTTCAGTGGAGATATTGATTCGCAATCTGCTCAAATGTTCAATGTCGGCACAAGTTATGCAATTACATCAAATTCATTTATTTCTGCTGATGCAGGCTTAAAGATGTATCAGAATTCCGATGTTCTCGATTCGGATTATACAAGATTGAACTTTAAAATGAAGATCTCACAGAAATTCTAAATATGAAAATAGCAAAATATATTGTTATATCTTTAATTGTATTCGTTATTATCCGAATATTATTTATAACGAATTTCTGGTATAATCTGGAACACAAAGGAAATGATGTTTTATTTATGATCAGAGGTGAACAGGAAATCTCAGATGATATTGTGATAGTTGAAATTGGAGATGATACATTCAATACCTTAAATGAACGTTGGCCTTTTCCAAGAGAATATCATGCAAAATTGATCGAGAATCTGGAAATGGCAGGAGCAAGCCAGATAATCTTTGATATTGAATTTACAGAAAGAACTAATATTGATGCTGATTCTAAATTAGCTGCTACTATTGCTAAATACGACAATATAATTTTATCGGGGAAACTCATTAGAACCGAATATAATAATTCTGTGAGAGAACAATTACTTTCTCCAATCCCGCTATTAACACAAACCGGCACAAAATGGGGAACAGTAAATATTTCAGTTGACCCTGATGGATTTGTCCGTCGATATGAACTATTTCAAAAAAGATCAAAAGAAGAGATCAAATTATCTATCGGTACAATTGCACTTGCACATCAATATAAACTCGATCTGCTTTCGGAAGATATTCAGAATTACCCAAAATTTTTTAAAATTGGAAGTAATTACATTCCCAAAGTAAACGCCAAGAGTGCTCTTATAAATTTTTATGGTCCTGCCGGAACATTTAAAACCTATGATTTCGCAGATGTGATAGATGACTCCACTTTTACCACAAGTTTTGAAAAAGAATTAGAAACCGATCTTGACCAATATTACCAGCTTGCAGAGAATTTTAAGGACAAGATCGTTCTTATTGGACTTACTTCGGTTGAGTTTCACGATACACATCATACTCCATTTTTCTCAGAAGATAATCAATTGATGCCCGGTGTGGAAATTCATGCAAACTTTATTGAAACTGTTTTAAGAAACGATTTTCTAAAAGAATATCCGATCCTTCCATATCTTCTATTCTTTTTTATAATAACTTTATTGCTCTTCATTTTCAATTCGTTAATAAGACCGTCGATTTCGGTTTTCATTAATATTGCACTTATTATTTTTTATATATGGTTATCATATTTTTTATTTAGCACCAAACTGGTATCGATCCCAATTTTGGAAATTCCAGTACTTATTATCATCGTTTATATAATCGGTTTGGTTCTTCACTATATTCAAACAGTAAAAGAAAGAAAATTCATCAAGCATGCTTTCGGGCAGTATATTGCACCTGAGCTTGTTGATGAACTTATCAAAGATCCTAAAAAGCTGGAATATGGAGGAATTCAAAAAGAACTAACAATGCTTTATTCTGATATTGTATCTTTTACACCTTATGCAGAAAGTCATACACCTAAAGAGACAGTTGATATTCTTCGAGAGTATTTAACAGAGATGGTTAATATCATTACCGAGAATAAAGGAACTTTAGATAAATTTGTTGGAGATGAGATAGTTGCAATATTTGGAGCACCGGTTGATCTCGATGATCACGCTTTTTATGCTTGCAAAGCCGCAATGGAGATGAGGAAGAGGTTGAACGAACTTCATGAGAAATGGAAAGCAGAGAGGAGAGATCCGTTTGAAACCGGTATTGGCATAAATACAGGTGTTGTAACGGTTGGTAATTTAGGTTCCGAACAAATATTTGATTATACTGCAATAGGTGATAATATGAATGCAGGCGCAAGAATACAATCACTGACAAGAGATTACGAAACTAAGAACAATATCATAATCAGTGATAGTACTTATGAGCAAGTTAAAGATAAAGTGGAAGCAAGATATATTGATGATGCAACGGTTAAAGGTAAGAAGATAATAATAAAAATTCATGAACTTATAAGCATAAAATAAAGCTGATATTTAAGAAGTGCCTATCACCAAAGGTTATGCATTATGAAAAATAAATGTAAATAATTCATATTTTGAAGATCATAGAGTGATGAATATCTTAAATGCATATATATCAAAGACTTAGAAAACTATTTTATCTTGTAATATTGTGATGTATAACGCTGAAAGCTATAAAAACCCTTTAAAAACGGCTATCTATAGATTTTTTTATTGACAAGATATTTTGAAAAAGGAAAAACTAAATCCATGTTTGTTAACCCAATAAAATAAGGAGGATATGAATGAACAGACAAGATTTGATTATTAAGATTGCTGGAGAAGCTGGTGTAACAAAAAAAGCTGCAAATCTCGCTTTAAATGCTATGATTGACGGCATTACACTTGCACTGGAGAATGGTGATAAAGTATCATTAGTAGGATTTGGTACTTTTAAAGTAAACCACAGAAATGCTCGTACAGGTGTTAATCCTCAAACAAAAGAAAAAATTCAAATACCTGCACGTAAAGTTCCAGTTTTCAAAGCTGGTAAAAAACTTAAAGAAGCAGTTAAGTAGAAATTGTTTATCAAATAAAAGCAAGAGTTGAAAAAACTCTTGCTTTTATTTTATCTATTTTTTATTAAGTTATTAAATTTTAAAATATAAAGAGGATAATATGAAATTTTCTATTGAAAAGGTAGATTTACAAGCTCAAATTCAACATCTTTATAATATTGTGCCAAGTAAGAATACTATGCCGATTCTTACAAATTACCTGATAGAGGCAGATGAACAAAATAATATCATTAAATTTACTGCTACAGATCTAGAGATAACAGTTGTTGTTGAGTTTGAAGCAAATATTACTGAAGGTGGCAATGTCGCAATATCTGCAAAAAATCTTAATGAAATCATTAATTCCTTACCTGATTCGATAGTTCATTTCATTATTGATGAAGACAAGTTGAAGATACGTTGCGAACAATCCAAATTTAGTTTGCTTTGTGCTGAGAGCAGTCAATTCCCACTTGTACCACAAAAGGATTTAACAAACGTAATTACTTTAGATGCGAAAATGTTTAAAAAGATGATAGATAATACACACTTCGCTGTTTCTTCAGAAATAAACCGTCCCATATTTTCAGGGATTTTCTGGAAAATGGCAGCCGATTCTCAATTGATGGTCGCTACTGATGGGAAAAAGATAGCTGAGTTTAAACTAAAAAAGCAAATAGATCTTTCTCAACCTGTTGAACAGATAATTCCAACAAAAGGATTTCTTTTCCTCGATAAAGTTATTACTGATGATCTTCCCGAAATTGCTGTACTTATTGAATCAAATCGTGTGATGTTCGCATATGGGAACTATACTATCT
The DNA here is from genome assembly GCA_030600585.1 of Candidatus Cloacimonadota bacterium. Classification (GTDB taxonomy): domain Bacteria; phylum Cloacimonadota; class Cloacimonadia; order Cloacimonadales; family TCS61; genus Tenebribacter. The sequence goes on from JAUVLU010000010.1 coordinate 21,857, forward strand.
TTACACATATTATTGAAGGAAGATTTCCGGATTATACAAAAGCAATACCTACTAATAACAACAATGTTCTTGTTATTAATAAGAAAAAGTTACGCGAAGCTGTAAAAAGGGTATCACTTCTTGCTTCTGAAGAGACATTTAAAGTTAAACTTGATATTGCAGATAATTCACTTATAATAAGTAGTGCAAAACGTGAAGAAGGTGAAGCGAATGAAAAACTGGAAGATATTAAGTATTCAGGAGAACCCTTAACGATCGCTTTTAATTATAGATACCTTATTGCAATACTTTCTGTTATAGAATCAGATGAAATCGAAATCAAAATGGGTAAATCGAATGAACCTGCACTCTTCTTTAACACTGAAACAAAAGAAAATTTTGTCGCAAGATTTCTATTGATGCCATTACGGTTAGTTTAGGTTGCTGATATCTTCACTAAAATTAAAGAATTTTCGAAATTATTCGAACTTTAAATTAAAATTTGATCCGGGAGGTGCACTAATTGTCGGTGCAAATGGAATTGGTAAAACCAATCTTCTGGAATCGATATCGTATTTTGCTTTTGGGAAATCATTTCAGACCAGTAGAGATCTGGAACTGATAAATTTCTCAAAAGCATTTTTTCGTATTGAAGCAGAATTTGTAATACAGAATAAATCACATTTCTTTGAGGCAGCATCAGATAGATCAAAAAAAATAATAAAGATCAATAAAGTGAACATAGCAAGAATTAGTGAATTGTATAAATATTTGAAAGTTGTTTATTTCTCACCAAATGATATTGAAATAATATCCGGTTCACCTGTTTTCAGAAGAAGTTTTATAGATCAGGCGATCTCACAATATTCTTTTGAATATATCCAAGCTCTTAGAACCTATAAAAGGATATTGAAACAACGCAATGCTTTGTTTAAAACAGATTATTCGAGCAAAGAAAAAAGAGTGTGGGATGAACAATTTGCGCAGATCGGAACAAATATCATTAAACTTAGATTAAAATACCTGAAAAATTTCATTCCGCTGTTAGAAAAATATTATGAGGACATCAGTGGTAACAAAGAAGAATTGAATGCTTGCTATAAATATTCATTCCCCAATGATAATGATGATATATTCGATAACTTGATGGATCATTTATTACGAATAGAAGAACAGGAAAAGCACCAGGAGAGAAGCCTTGCCGGACCTCATCTCGATGATATTGACATCTTTATCGATTCCCATTCAGCCAGAAGTTTCAGCTCACATGGGCAGAAGAGATCTATTGCTATCGCAATGCGATTGGTTCAAACAGAACTTATTAAAAATAAAGATAACGATACACCTATTTTGATGTTCGATGATGTTCTTGCTGACCTTGATAAACAAAGGGCAAAGAGGATAGTTGAAATGCTAAAAGGTAAACATCAGATATTTATTGCAACTCCGAATATTACAAATTACAGATCGTTTGGTTTACCTGAAATTGATTTAAGGCACGAGTTAGGGAAAACAAGTGAAGCTTAACAAAAACATTTTAGGTTGGGTAATGTACGATTTCGCAAATTCGTCATTTACAACTATAATTGTAACAGTGATCTACAGTGTATATTTTAAAGATGTTGTTGTTGCTCAGGGTGAACTTGGAACTGCATTATGGGGCAGAGCTATAAGTATTTCAATGTTGATGGTAGCTGCCACTGCCCCAATATTCGGAGCTGTTGCAGATTTTTCAAGAGCAAAAAAGAAATTCCTTTTTTATAATTGTTATCTAACCGTTATTTTTACTGCTCTCTTATATTTTGTTCAAGCCGGTGATATTTTTAAAGGAATGTTTTTTTTCATCATAGCAAATTTTGCATTTAATAGTGGGAATGTATTTTATAATGCACTTTTGCCCGATGTGGCTGCACGTGATGAAATTGGGAAGGTCTCAGGTTGGGGATGGGCTGTAGGCTATATTGGAGGACTTATTGCATTACTGCTCATGCTGCCGCTTGTTCACAATAATTGGATACGTCTTGTATTCCCGGCTGTAGCAGTTTTCTTCGGGATATTTGCAATTCCAACTTTTATTCTTCTCAAAGAAATTCGGAAGCCTTCTAAAAGAACAAACTACCTTAAAACCGCTATCAAACGGATAAAACGATCTACAGAAAATATTAAGGATTTCAGAGAACTTATCAAATTTATTATTAGTTACCTTATTTATAATGATGGAATTATAATTGTGATCAGTTTTGGTGCGATCTACGGCGCAACCAGATTTGGAATGGATACAAAGCAATTGATCACATATTTTGTAATTGCTAACGTTACCTCCATGATCGGGGCGTTTATCTTCGGTTATATTTTCGATAAAATCGGAGCAAAAAAAACAATTAGCACAACACTCATTATCTGGATCGCAGTTGTAATTTGGACGTTTATGTGCAAAAGTGTTAATGAATTTTATTTCATTGGAATGCTGGCGGGAATTGCTATCGGGTCAAGTCAATCAAGCAGCAGAGCTATGCTGGTGCTTCTCACACCTGATGATAAGATGACAGAATTTTTCGGTTTCTATTCTGTAACCGGACGCATCGCTTCAATTCTTGGTCCGCTTGTTTATGGAGAAGTTTCCCGAATAACAGGAAACCAGAAATGGGCGATCCTTTCAATTGGTCTATTCTTCATCGCCGGAGTCATCGTTCTGCAAACCGTGAATGAAGAAAAAGGTAAATTAGCTGCGTTAAATTGGAAAGAAGATGTTGACTAATTTGAAAATAAGTTTACAAAAAAGTTTATCAAAAAATATTTGAAAAAAAAGTTTGTAAAATAATTGGAGGGTAAATGCAACGAACAATGCTTTTATCAAAAATCCACCGTGCCAATATTACGATGCGTGATCTTAACTATGTCGGCAGCATTACAATCGATAAAATATTTTTGGATAAAACAGGAATGTTGCCGGGTGAGAAAGTTGATATTTATAATATCAGCAACGGAAACAGATTTGCAACATATATTTTGGAAGGTAAAGCAGGTTCCGGGATCATTGGTATAAATGGTGCAGCAGCACGTTTAGTCAGCATAAATGATAAAGTTATAATCGCAAGTTATGGTTTATTAGATGAAGAAGAACTTAAAAACTATTCGCAAAAAATACTTGTGGTCGATGATGACGAAAATAAAAAATACTATCTGATCAAATGAAACCAAAACTTATTAATTCCATTGAAGAAATGTTTGCTATTCGTAAACATCTAACTGGTGTAATTGGTTTTGTGCCGACAATGGGATTCTTACATGAAGGACATCTGAGTCTTGTAAGGGAAGCAAAAAAACAAACTGATATTGTAATCGTAAGTATTTTTGTTAATCCAACTCAATTTAGTGCAAATGAAGATCTCAGCGAGTATCCAAGAAATATAGAACGTGATATTGAACTTCTTACAGACCTTGAAGTAGATCATATTTTTTTTCCAACAGATGAGCAGATGTATCCCGAAGATTATAAAACCTGGGTGGATGTTGATAAAATTACCCAAGTGCTTTGCGGAAGATCTCGTCCAACGCATTTTCGCGGAGTTACCACGATTGTAACTAAATTGATGAATATCATTGATCCGGATATTATGTTCATGGGGGAGAAGGATTTTCAACAATTAGTTGTGCTAAGACAGATGGCAAAAGATTTAAATTTCCGAACAAAGATCGTGGGTTGTTCCATTGTAAGAGAAAAAGACGGACTCGCCTTAAGCTCGCGGAATAAGTATTTATCTCCTGACGGAAGAAAAAAGGCGTTATGCTTGAATAAATCACTTCTGCTGGCTCAAAAATTATTTAGCGGGAATGTTGTTTCATCCAATAAGATCATCTCTCATATGACTGATTTGATAGAAGATAATGAAGGTATAATAGATTACATCGAAGTTCTTGAACCGAAAACGCTGGAACATATTCCCGAACTTATAAGCGGTTGCAGGATTGCGCTTGCTGTAGTTGTAGAAAATACAAGGTTAATTGATAATATAAAAATAGTTTAATTTCCAAATAAGGGCAAAATTTATGGAACAAGTTAATATTCTAATTATTGGAGCAGGTGTAATAGGACTGGCAATTGCCAGAGAACTTTCGGAAGAATTTGATGATGTTGTGCTTGTGGAAAAAGAAGGAACATTCGGAAAGCATACAAGCAGCAGAAACAGCGAAGTTCTGCATTCGGGTATTTACTATCCTCAAAATTCATTGAAAGCACGATTATGCGTTAGCGGTGTTAAAGAACTTTATATGTATGCTAAAGAAAATGACATTCCTTTTAAAAACTGCGGAAAACTTATTGTTGCCAATAACAAAAAAGAACTATACATATTAGAAGAGCTAAAGATCAACGGTGAAAAAAATGGTGTTCCAAATTTGCAGATCATTAATAAAGCAGAATGTAAAAAATTAGAGCCGCAAATAATTGCTGAATACGCATTAAAAGTACCATCAACTGGAATTATAGATACACACAAACTTATGCAGAAACTGGAGAGCGAAGCTGAAAATAACGGCGCATTCATTGTATATGAAATGGAAGTAATTTCTATCGATGCATTAGATGATGGCTATCTTGTTAATTTTGAAAACGGAGAAATATTTGAAGCAAACACAATTATCAATTGCGGCGGATTACATTCTAATAAAATAGCTGAGATGGTCGGGATAAATATTGAACGTGAGAATTTGCAGTTACACTGGTGTAAAGGTGAATATTATAAATCTTCAAAGATAAAAGATATTGATCATCTTATCTATCCGGTTCCCGATTCAAATGGTGTTTTTTTAGGAATTCACCTGACAATTAATTTGCATGGTGATGTTCGATTTGGACCTAACGCTTATTATGTTGATGAACTTAATTATGAAATGGACGAAGCATATAAATCTGAATTTTTGAAAGCGATAAAAAACTATATTAAAATTGATGAAGAAAACTTTCATCTTGATGACTGTGGAATACGCGCAAAACTACAGGAAAAAGGTGGAGAATTTAGAGATTTTTATATTAAAGAAGAATCTGAGAAAGGTTTGCCTAACTTTATAAATTGTATAGGAATAGAATCACCCGGGTTAACCTGCTGTCTGACAATTGCTGAAGAAGTGAGAAAACTGTTAAAGAATTAAACGCTGATCTACGCTGATAAATAAGAAAAACATAAGAATTTATGTTGAAATAAAGTGGATAAATTATTGTAAGTCTTTTGAATCATATTAAATCATAAGTTTCATATAAAATCTGCGTTGAATAATAAAGGAGTTATTATGCAATTTTCCGAAGAGTTCTTATACCATATCTGGGATGCTCAACATTTAAAGAAGAATCTAAAAACAATATCAGGTAAAAAGCTCATCATTAAATTTCCCGGACGTTGGAATACAGATTCAGGTCCCGATTTTAAGGATGCAATTCTGGAAATAAATGGGAAAATTCAAAAAGGCGATGTCGAGATAGATCTAACCTCATATCACTGGAAATCTCACTCACATAATGAAAATCCCGAATTCAATGGTGTGCTTTTACACATCGTTTACGAAGATAACGGAAAGTATCCTTTCACGATCAATGAAGATGGTGGGAAAATTGAGATTTTAGAGATCAAAGAACAATTAACTGATGATATCAATAAACTAATAAAACATTATTCAGGGAAACCGTATTCTGAGAAAGATAAAACCTGCAAATTGTTTAACAAAATGACTAAAGACGAAACAATACAACTTCTTACAAAGATGGGTATAATGCGCTTTGAGAAGAAGATAAAACGGTTTAGTGCAGAACATTTCTTCAGCGATTTTGATCAACTTATTTATATGGGTCTCATGGAAGCTCTGGGTTACAGTAAGAATAAATACCAAATGCTGCAGATCGCCTTGAATAACACTTTTAAAGACCTTAAACAATTTTATAATAATGGTATGACAAAAGACGAGTTTATAGGTATTCTGCTTTGTTCTTCAAATCTGATAGACCATCTTCCATCCACAATTTCCAACGAGTATAAAATGAAATGGCAAAAGCTTTTCCAAAAACAGAAATTCATAAATAAAACTTCTGAGATCAAATGGAAATTATTCAGGATAAGACCTGTTAATCATCCGGTAATAAGAATATTACAAATTACAGATATTCTTTATGACAGCTTGGAAACATCGCTTTTCCACAATATACTAAAACTGTTCTCATTCCCTTCCAATAATTTTAAACTGAACGATTTCAAAAAGAAATTATACAGCTATTTCCAAACAGAAAATAATTACCTTCCCGAACGCTGTAAACTTGGTAAAACTCGCATTGATACAATTCTTATAAATATAATTCTGCCTCTTACTGTTATCTATGCTCGTGAAAAGAAATACGAACAATTGGAAGATACAGCAATTAATATTTACCAAAGTTTTCCGGGTTTACCTTCAAATTATCTAACGCAATATATGGGAAAATTCTTAGATGAAGAACAGAAGAAACTAATAAAGAAACGAGCGGTTTATCAACAGGGATTACTAAAAATATATTACGAAAACTGCCGACACCATTATTGCGAAGCATGCAAAACCTTGCGAAAGATGCATCGGCTTGAGTAGCAAACGATGCTGGGACTCTCTTGCTTGTCTAACGGTTGAGTTACGGTTACCTTCGCAACGGTCGCAGACCTTGCGAATGGTGACAAAGCAATTCAGTGATTTTTTCCAACCATTAGTTGGCAGAAAGAATTCCAGTATCGTTTTCAACAAGTTGAAAGCCGATACATTATTGCGGAGGCTTACAGCCATCCGCAAGGTTTAGAGTTACCTTCGGAAAGGTTACTGTAAATCAGCAATAAACAATCAGCCTTTCAGTGCAAACTGGGAGGCTTTTTTGTATCTCGTTCACTCAGCCAAGAAAACCGGCGGACTTGTAAGCCTACGGCTTATAAACCTTGAACGTGTTTGAACGATCGGGGCGATCGTTTTACATATTTTTCTTTTATCCGTGTTCATCAGTGTGTATCCGTGGGCAATTTTTTATCCTAATTACTGGTGGTTTGTCATTCCGATCTTTTCCCTCGTCATTTCGACTCCATTCGACAACCTTTGGGAATCTAAAAATTACTATAATAAAAACATTATTCTCACCTCATCCAGCGACTGCCGATTACGAATTGGCAAATAGAGTGACTGGAAAGAATAATAAAGTAATTGACTAAATATAAAACAGAATATCTTTTTGGATTTAATTAATTTGTTATACGGATATTTAAATATAATGAGGTTATAAATGCTAAAAAAGTATCTTTCAGAAATAAAGACAATATATTTACGAGGTGATGCTAGAGAAGAAAGCTATTATTCTTGTTTGGAAAAATTGATCAATGAATTTTCTGAGAGTAAGAAGCTAAAAACTGCAATCACAACTTTGCCAAAAAAGACCGAAGCTGGAAATCCCGACTTCCGCATTTGGGACGGTAAAAATCACATAATCGGTTATATAGAAGCAAAAGCCCCAACCCAACAAAACCTTGATAATATCAAACATTCCGAACAATTGAAAAGATACATTGCCACTTTCCCAAATGTAATACTCACTAACTTTTTGGAATTTCTCTTGTTCCGAAACGGAGAAGAGATAGATCGTGTACAGATTGGAAGATTATACCATATTGAACAATTACATAAAACTCCAGTTATGGAAAATGAGATTGAATTTTTCCAACTTCTTGAAAAATATTTTTCCTTTAATTTACCCAAAGTACATTCTGCCAGTTCACTCGCCAAAGAATTAGCCAAACGAACCCGCTTCCTGAGAGATGAAGTTGTACGAATTGAATTAGATGACGAGCATAAAAGCAATGACAGCATTTTGGGCTTTTATCAGGCATTTCAAAAATATCTTATTAAGGGTTTGACCGCAGAGGATTTTGCCGACCTTTATTCTCAAACTATAACTTATGGTTTATTTGCAGCTCGAACCAGAGCAGGAGATGATTTCAGCCGCCAACTGGCTTTCCAGTATATTCCACAAACTATTGGAATTTTGCGCGATGTTTTCCGGTTTATTTCTTTGGAAGAACCACCGCCGGCTCTACAGGTTATTGTTGATGATATTGCCGAAGTTTTAAAAGTTACAAAAGTAAATAAGATCTTGAAGAAATTTTACGAAGATGGAAAAGGTAAAGATCCCATTATTCATTTCTATGAAACTTTCCTTTCGGCTTACGATCCTAAAATGCGTGAAAAACGCGGAGTTTATTACACTCCCGAACCGGTTGTAAAATACATCGTTCGTGCAGTTCATACAGTTTTGAAATCTCACTTCAACTTGTCAGATGGATTGGCAGATGAAAAAGTTACTTTGCTCGATCCGGCAGGTGGAACACTCACATTTCCAGCCGAAGCGATGAAATTAGCAGTGCAGGAATACAAAAGTAAATATGGTGATGGCAATATTCAAGCTTTCCTGCGAAATCATATTCTTAAAAACTTTTACGCCTTTGAATTAATGATGGCTCCGTATGCTATTGGACATTTAAAAATGGGTTTTCTCTTTGAAGAATTGGGTTTAACAATGCAGGATGATGAACGGTTCAAACTTTATTTAACCAATACTTTGGAAATGGAAGTATTAGATCAAATTCATATTCCGGGTTTAAGCTCTTTAAGTGAAGAAAGCCATCTTGCAGCAGATGTAAAAAAAGACCAGCCGATTCTGGTTATTATAGGAAATCCACCATACAGTGGGATTTCTTCAAATAAAAACGATTGGACAGAAAAACTTTTGAAAACAGATCTCGATGGAGCACAAAGCTATTATGAAGTTGACGGCAAACCTCTCGGAGAACGCAATCCTAAATGGCTGCAGGACGATTATGTAAAATTCCTGCGTTTTGCTCAATGGAAGATCCAAAAAGAAGGTTTCGGTATTGTTGCCATGATTACCAATCACAGCTATTTGGATAACCCGACCTTTCGGGGAATGCGGCAAAGTTTAACGGAAACCTTTGATGAAATGTACATCCTCGATCTGCACGGAAATTTACTGAAAAAAGAAACATGCCCTGATGGAAGCAAAGATGAAAACGTTTTTGATATTCGACAGGGTGTAGCGATTGCAATTTTCATTAAACAAAAGGATAAAGAAAATAAGAAAATTATGCATTCCGATCTTTTCGGTTTGCGGGAAGCCAAATACAACTGGTTGGAAAAAACTGAATTCATCGAGAAGAATTATGATCCAATCAGACCAGTCTCACCTTATCATTTCTTAATCAAGAGAAATACAGATGATATTCAACAGTATTTAAAATGGCCAAAAGTAAATGAGATTTTTCCAACAAATAATGCAGGAATTGTTACTTCAAGAGATTCTTTCTCAATTGCAATTTCACAAAATGGGTTACAACAACGTTTCTCTCAATTTAAAAACCAGAACATTGATGATGACATTATTGCATCTACATACTCTCTGAAAGATAAATCTAATTGGAAGTTAGAAAAGGCTAGAAAAGCATTAAAAAACATTGATTTTGTTGATATTGTGAAACATATTTCATATCGTCCTTTTGATGATCGTTTTATTTTATACAATTCAAATCTTGTTGAAAGGATGCGATATGATACAATGCATCATATGTTTGATGAGAATGTTGGTTTAATAACTGTTAGAAGGACTCCACCCGATAGTAAGAGTGGATATTTTTTCATTACTGATAAAATCATTTCAAATGGGTGCATTAGAAGTGATAATGTAAGTATTGATACGATTTTGCCCCTTTATCTTTATCCCGAACAAGATTCCGGGGATTGGCACAAACAGCAGCAAACCGAGCGTCAACCAAATATTGCACCGGAAATATTGGAACAATTAACTTCCAAATTTGGAGAGCAGCCAGCTCCCGAAGAAATACTGTATTACATTTATGCAGTGTTTTACAGTAATATTTACCGTGAGCGTTATGCGGAATTTCTCAAGATAGATTTCCCGCGAGTTCCGTTCACTTCCAATTATAAATTGTTCAAAAAGATGGCAGATTTGGGAGAGAAAATTGCCAACCTGCATCTACTTAAAGGTGATGATTTCGATAAACCAGTTTCCCGCTATCAAGGAAGTGGGGAAGATAACAAGATCGCTAAACCAATTTACAATGAAGCAGAAAAACGAGTTTATATAAATGCTGATAAATATTTTGATAATGTGAAGCTGGAAGTCTGGGAATATCAAATCGGTGGTTACCAAGTTCTACATAAATATTTGAAAGATCGAAAAAGACGTCAAATGGATGATCCACGCCATTATTGCCGTGTGGTTACAGCTTTGGTAAAAACGATTGAATATCAAAAAAAGATTGATGAAATATATGAGGATGTGGAAAAAGGGATTTAGAATCTATTTAAGCAGTAATCTTTGGTAAAAATGCCGATGAAAGAGAAATTGAGATAATAAGAAAAATTGTCGAAAGTAATTATGATAATGTGAAAAATTCAATAATAGAATTACAGACTTGACTTAAGACGGAGTCTTGAGTTAAGTTGACTTATAACAACAGATTAGAAAACTTAAGTCAAGTCAGCTAAAGCGAACTTAACTCAAGTTTTCGATAGAGAAAAATTGTAAGAAAAAATATTCTTCTTGCTTTTCTTATGCTTGCCCGCCTCTGGTGTGGTTCCTTCTTTCTTGAGAGAAGGACACGCCTTCGTATTAAACTACGGCGGTGCAAGTAGCAGGATGAGTTAAAAAAAAAGGCAGAATTATATTCTTTTATTTCAGATCACTTTACCCCGAAGGGGTTTTATAAAATAGCCGCCGGTGAAACCGGTGGTACATAAAAAACAAAAAATCAACCCTGAAGGGGTTAAATATCTAAAGCAGGAACGAAATTCCGCTTATTCAATCATCCTGATTGAACCACATATAAAAAAGGGCAGAAATTAATCCGCCCTTATTCTATTTACTACTTACTGAATACTATTTACTGATTTAACAGAAGTCTTTTAAAACATCAGCGATTGTTGGATGTCCGATTTCCTGAAGTTCATAAGTTACCTGAGCTGCAGGTTTATTGATCTTAAGTATTCTTCTAAGATCGATAGGAGTTGCAATAACAACTGCATCACATTCTGTTTTATTAATTGTAGTTTCCAGGTCTTTGATCTGTTGTTCACCATAACCCATTGCCGGAAGTAAAATCCCGATTTCAGGATATTTCTCAAATGTTTCTGCAATAGAACCAACAGCGTATGGACGTGGATCAACCAGGTCAGCAGCACCGTATTTCTCAGCAGCTACAATACCCGCACCATATTTCATTTCACCATGAGTAAGAGTTGGACCGTCTTCCACGATAAGCACCTCAGCGCCTTTCACGATCTCTGGTTTGTCAATGCTCACAGGAGAAGCACCATCGATAACGACAGCTTCGGGATTAAGTTCACGGATGTTATCTCGAACTATCTGGATTCCTTCAGGATCAGCAGAATCTATCTTGTTGATAACGACAACATCAGCATTGATAAGGTTAGTTTCACCCGGGTAATAAGATCTTTCATGATCCGGTCTGTGTGGATCGACAACAACAATATTTATCATATTATCTGAAACATAAAAAGGCGTATCATTGTTTCCGCCGTCCCATACTATTACATCAGCTTCTTTTTCAGCTTCACGCACAATAGCTTCATAATCTACACCAGAGTAAATTATGCTGCCCATCATAATATGTGGTTCGTATTCTTCCATTTCTTCAATTGTACATTCATGTTTTACAAGATCTTCAAGCTCTGCAAATCTTTGTACTTTTTGTTTAATAAGATCACCGTAAGGCATTGGGTGGCGAATTGAAGCCACTTTAAGTCCTTTTTCTTTAAGAACTTTTACAACCGCACGTGTAGTTTGGCTCTTTCCGCAACCTGTTCTTGTAGCACAGATCGTTATCAATGGCTTGGTTGTTTTAACGGTAGAATTGTTCATTCCGATAAGTTTGAAATCGGCTCCGGCAGCATTAACCAGAGAAGCATTGTTCATAACTCTTTCATGTGGAACATCACTGTAAGCAAATACAACTTCTTCTACATTATGTTCCTTTATCAGGTTTACTATTTCATTTTCTGCGAAGATAGGGATACCTTCAGGATAGAGTTCTCCGGCAAGTTCAGCCGGATATTTTCTTCCATCGATATCAGGGATCTGTGTTGCCGTGAAAGCAACTACAACGTAATTATCATTGTTTCTGTAATAACAATTAAAGTTATGAAAATCACGCCCTGCAGCACCCATAATGATGACTTTTTTCTTCATCTTTCTCTCCTTTATCTTTAGTTTATAATTTAGAAGCTACGCTTAAAAATAGGGGTTTGAAGTCAAGAAGTTTAATAATTGTAATTAATTATTAATTTAATAAGAATTTATAACTTTACTAATTTTTAATTATTATATTTTAGGTATCATTAAAAAAAACGTATGGAGATCGTTTGCAAATGCAAGCCGACTCCCGGGAGGAAATATGTTGGATAAAGTAAAAGTTCAGGAAGTTCTAAATAAAGTTCGTCCTTCTCTTCAAGCAGATGGCGGAGATTGTGAGCTTATTAACATCACAGAAGATAATGTTGTTGAAGTAAGATTGAAAGGTGCTTGTGGAAACTGCCCGATGGCTACTCTCACTCTTAAAGCAGGCATCGAACGAGTCCTGAAAGAAGAGATCCCTGAAGTTAAAGAAGTTATTTCAGTTTAAGTTCAGAGGAATAATAAATTAAAAAATAGAGGTATCTTGTAAATAGATCCCTCAATTATATTTAATGGTTTTGGAGAAAGAATGAAACATAAACATTATTCACAAGTATCTTTGGAAGAAGTTACAATGGAAGGAGCAAAGAAAGCAAAGATTCGCTGGCTCATTTCAGAAAAGGATAAAGCTCCTAATTTTGCAATGCGCATGTTTGAGGTTGAACCCGGTGGTTTTACACCGTATCATTCCCACAGTTGGGAACATGAAAATTTCATTGTTGAAGGTACCGGCACTTTGGTAACTGAAGACGGCGAATTTCCCTTCAAACAAGGTGATGTAATATTTGTAGATCCTTTTATGAAACATAATTATAAAAATACAGGCGATACAACTCTTAAATTTCTTTGTTTAATTCCGTTAGAAAAACCGGCAAAAAAAATCAGACAAAATGTGAATCCTTTTGCAGCCGGCAAAGCAAATAATTGTTAATAAATATAAATAGGAGAAAGTTTATGGAAAAGAAATTCTTTAAAGATCTTGTAATGGCACCAAGCCCTTCCGGATTTGAACAACCGGCGCAGGAAGTGTACAGAAACTTTGTAAAAAAATACGCAGATGAAGTTACAACCGATGTTCATGGAAATGTGATAGCACTTAAAAAAGGAACCGGCAAACTTCGTATCATGATTTCCGGTCATGCTGACGAAATTGGGCTGATGATTAAATACATCGATGATAACGGATTTATCAGATTTACAGCTATTGGTGGTGTGGATGCAACTCTGCTCCCCGGACTTCGTGTAAATATCTATCATAATAAAAAGGTTGTACGTGGTATTATCGGCAGAAAGCCGATTCATTTAATGACCCCGGAAGATAGAAAAAATACACCAAAATTATCTGATCTCTGGATCGATATTGGCGCAAAAGATAAAAAAGCTGCTGAGAAAAGAGTGTGTGTTGGTGATCATATAACATACTCACCCGGTTTGGAAACTCTTTCAGGAAGCATTATTACAACTAAAGCTACAGATAATAAAGCAGGTGTTTACGTTGCCGGATGTCTTCTTAAAGAACTCGCCGGTAAAAAGATCTCTGCAAATATTTATTCGGTTTCTTCAGTTCAGGAAGAAGTTGGACTTCGCGGCGCAAGAACAAGTGCTTTTGGTATCGATCCACACGTTGGTATAGCAATTGATGTTACTCATGCTTCCGATTATCCGGGAATTGACAAAAATCAATTGGGTGAAGTTACATTGGGAAAAGGACCGTCCATCGCTGTTGGTGCAAACATAAACCCCAAAGTATTTGAACTTCTTAAAAAAGCCGGAGAAAATGTAAAAGTTCAGTATCAGATAGAAGCTGCACCACGCGGAACCGGAACCGATGCGAATGCGATTCAAATTACAAGAGCCGGTGTTGCAGCAGGACTCGTCAGTATTCCAAATAGATACATGCATACTCCCAACGAAGTGATCTCATTTAAAGATCTGGATGGAGCTGTGAAATTACTTGTTGAATTTGTGTGTCTAATCGATGATAACACAGATTTTATTCCTAAAGTATAGACTAATTAGTGATCATCCGTAGAGTCGGTTTTATCATCCTGCCTGCCACGTCGAAGCTTAGCGAAGACGGGAGCGGAGTCGGTTTTGTCATCCTGAGCGGAGTCGAAGGATTGTAACAATATGGTTCGTCTAAGCCTGTCCTGAGCTAAGTCGAAAGGCTCAGCACGATAGTTTTTATGATTTTATGTACTTTGCGAATAGACGTTAAATAATAAATAAAAGGTAGAGAATTTTCTCTGCCTTTTTATAATCTGAGGTAATATGATAATTGTTAATAATCTTACAAAAGTATTTCATCAACAAAATGGGGAAGAGCTTTATGCTGTTAATGATCTCTCATTCACTGCTGATAAGGGTGAGATAGTTGTTTTATTGGGAGTGAACGGAGCGGGGAAGACGACTGCAATGCGGATGCTTTCTACTGTTTTGCAGCCTACGGCAGGAACTGCAACTCTCGAAGGCTACGATCTTAAAAAAGATCCACAGAATGTGAGAGCTAATCTTGGGTTTCTTTCGGGGGATACCGGACTTTATGCCAGACTTACCGCACGCGAAACTATTACATATTTTGCTAGACTGTATGATGTTCCTGAAAATAAGATAGATGCCCGGATAAATGAAATGGCTGATCTATTGGATATGCATGATTTCCTGGATAAAAAAATCGATTTTCTTTCCACCGGCATGAAACAGAAAGTTTCCATAGCTCGCTCGATTATTCACGATCCTCCCATAATGATATTTGATGAACCAACTGCGGGACTCGATATCCTGACTGCAAAAAATATAATCTCCTTCATTCATAAATGTAAAGAAGATGGGAAATGTGTTCTCTTCTCAACTCATATCATGCGGGAAGCCGAACGAATTGCAGATAAAATTGTCATGATCCATCAAGGGAAAGTTCTGGCTCAGGGCAGTTGGGAAAATTTTAAAAAAGATACAGGTCTGCATGACCTCGATGACATTTTCATTCATTATGTGAATAACATAACGAAGGAGGATGTATGAATTTAAAGAAAATATTCGTAATCTATAAAAAAGAAATGCTCGATCTCGTTCGTGACAGAAGAACTATAATTACCGCATTCGTACTTCCAATTATACTCTATCCACTTTTAATGATCGGTATTTCATCGATGATGTCACGTCAGGAAATGAAACTGGAGCAGCAGGAACTTGTTATATATCTTAATGATACTATTCATGATGAGACTTCCCGTGAATTAATAGAATCACTTTCTCAAATCGAGACTCTTCAAATCATGGATGAAGCAATAGTTTACAACGAGGGTACATATCTTGATCTACTTCAGGATAAATCTATTCAGGCTCTGATCAATATTGAGGACAGTCTATCTTCATCCGGCTATAGAATTTTCAATATTACCTGTTTCTACGATGAAACTTCCGAGAAAAGTTCTATGGCATACAGAAAGATCAAAGACAATCTGCGTGATCTTGAAGAAGTTCTTATCAGTAAAAGATTGGAGAAGATAAAAATAAACAGTGAAATTCTCAATGCAGTAGAGATCAAAAAGGAGAATATCGCTCCACCGGAACAGATGGTCGGTTTTGTTGTTGGGAAGTTCCTGCCGTATCTGCTTATTATGCTTACGATAAGCGGTGCTTCTGTAATAGCATCGGATCTGATAGCTGGTGAAAAGGAACGCGGCACGCTTGAAACAATTCTGGTAAGTGCTGCTAGACGGGATGAACTGGTTATTGGTAAATATCTCACAATTATTACAATTTCAATTATCACTGTTCTTTTAAATCTTTTGAGTATGTATCTGTCTTTCCGGCATATATTTATGCAGACGGGAACAAATATAGGTGACTTCCAATTACCAATTGGAAATTTTGTGCTCATCTTGTTGTTGATGCTTCCATTAATTACATTATTCTCAGCTATTCTGCTTTCTATTTCAACATATTCCAGGAATATTAAGGAAGCTCAAAGCTATCAAATGCCGTTACTTTTTG
Organism: Candidatus Cloacimonadota bacterium; assembly: GCA_030600585.1. Classification (GTDB taxonomy): domain Bacteria; phylum Cloacimonadota; class Cloacimonadia; order Cloacimonadales; family TCS61; genus Tenebribacter. The sequence continues at coordinate 38,112 of JAUVLU010000010.1, forward strand.
GAGCTATCATGCTTTCTATGGTTAGTTTTCTGCCCGGATTTGAATTGAATATAGGTTTCGCTCTTATCCCAATTGTAAATTTTTCTTTGTTAATGCGCGATATCATGATGAATAATTTTCAATTAAGTTATTTATTTATTGTAATAGGGTCCACACTGGTCCTAGATGTTATCACAGTATATATTTCAATAAAACTATTCCATAGTGAAAATGTTCTTTTTAGAACTGCCGAGGAAAAATCACTGAAATTCTGGGGTAAAAATAAGAAAGATGTTCTCAACATACAATTTATTATGGTCTATTTTGTTATCATGATAATTGCACTTTATTATATCGGTGGAAGCTGGCAGTTAAAGGATATGATGAACGGACTCATCAAAACTCAATTACTCATAATTTTATTACCGGTAATAATGATTTTAAGAATTTCTAAAGCAGATATTAAAAAGACTTTAAGATTGAATTATACAAATCCGATAAATTTCTTGTTAGTGCTCATTGCAGCACTTCCACTTTTATTGTTATCAGGAATTTTGGGTCAGATTATTAACCATATATTTCCTGTTTCCGAAGCATATTTGGAAATCCTGCAGAATCTGATTACAGTTCAACAAGAAGGTTTATGGTTCACGATCTTCGTAGTTGGAATTTTACCAGGGGTTTGTGAGGAAGTAATGTTCAGGGGGTTTATTTTAAATGCCTTAAGAAAGAAAGGGGTTTGGTATGGAATAATTCTTACGGCTGTTTTGTTTGGAGCTTTCCATCTTGATCCGTTCCGTTTTCTTCCTGCAACTTTACTTGGAATTTGGCTTGGTTATCTCGCAGTTAAAACTAATAGCTTATTTGTACCTGTTCTGGCACATTTTTTGCAGAATTCACTGGCAATTCTCATAACAAATTATGCAGAGAATTTTTCATTTATCAAACTTATAATTAGAGATGATGAGATAGCATATTGGGTTGTTATTCCTTCTGTAATAATACTTTATTTTGTTGTAAAAGGTTTATCAACTCTAAATCCTAAAACCTTCGCAACGGTCGAGGAACAAGACCTTGCGAACGGTGACAAAGATTGATCAGTGTTTCTTCCAACCATTGCGTCCATTCTCCGAAGTATTCTACGAAGGATGAAGAGGTCTCCGACCATCAGACAGGTGAGAGAGTTCCAGCATCGTTTTCTTGAAAAGCAGGAAGAATCAATGACGAAAGCCGATGCATCATCCGTAAGGTTTAGTGTTACCTTCGCAACGGTTGAAATCCTTGCGAATGGTGACAAAGTGATTTAATGGTTGAACGCCTTGCGAATGGTGAAAATGATTGATCAGTGTTTCTTTCAACCATTGCGGAGGACATTGTCCATCCGCAAGGTTTCAGTAAATATTAAGGAGCAAATATGTGTGGTATAGTAGGATATATTGGTAAAAGAAATGCAACACCAATAATTATTGAGGGAATTAAGAGATTGGAATATCGTGGTTACGATAGTTCCGGTATTGCAATTCTGAATGATGAAAAAGAACTTAAGATATTTAAAGAATCAGGTAAAATAATAGAACTTGAAAGAGCTTTACCTTCACCTGAACAAACTTTCGGAAATGTTGGAATTGCTCACACTCGCTGGGCAACTCATGGTGAACCAAATACAATTAACGCACACCCGCATACCGGCTGTAAAGGCAAGATTGCCGTTGTTCACAACGGTATTATTGAAAATCATATGAACTTACGTAACAAATTAGAATCAGAAGGTCACAAGTTCAAAAGTGACACCGATTCAGAAGTCTTAGCACATCTAATTGAACACTTTTTAAAGATAGAAAATAATCTTAAGATAGCTGTTCAGGATGCTTTAAAATTAGTAGAAGGAACATTTGGTATTGCAGTTATCAGCCAAGAAAATCCTGATAGTATAATTGCAGCTCGTAAGGGAAGTCCGTTAATCTTAGGGATTGGGGAAGACGAGTTTTTTGTTACTTCAGATGTGACTGCTATAATTATTCATACAAAAAAAGTTATCTATCTCGAAGATGATGAAATTGTAACCATAAACCATGAAAGTTACCAAATTACAAATTTGCAAAATGAAGATATTGAAGCCGATATTTCAATTGTAGATTGGGATGTATCCTCAATTGATAAAGGAGAATACAAGCATTTTATGCTCAAGGAGATCTTCGAACAACCTACTTCTATCTATAATGCCTTTAGAGGACGACTTTATGGAAGACTTTCTACTGTGAAGTTGGGTGGATTGAATATGACAGGAGAGGAGTTACGCAGGGTTAAAAGGCTACAAATAATTGCCTGTGGAACTTCCTGGCATGCAGCTCTTATTGGAAAACACATCATAGAAAATCTGGCAAGGATCCCTGTAGAAGTGGAATATGCCAGTGAGTATCGTTATCGAAATCCAATCATTCCAGAGGATACAATTGTTTTTGCAATCAGTCAATCTGGTGAAACAGCCGATACTCTTGCCGGTTTAAGAGAAGCGCAGGCAAAAGGTGCTAGAGTTCTGGGTATCACAAATACTATTGGAAGTACAATTGCCCGTGAATCTGATGGTGGCACATATATTCATGCCGGAGTTGAGATAGGTGTAGCCTCTACAAAAGCATTTACATCTCAAGTAACAATTCTTACACTTCTTGCTGTTTTATTGGGTAGAATGAAAGATCTCCAACCTACTTTCGGAAAATCTTTCATCAGGGAACTCGAATTAATTCCCAAAAAGATTGAAGTTATATTACAAAAAAGCAACGAGATTAGAAAAATTGCAAAAACAATAAAAAACTTTCCAAATGCGCTTTATCTGGGAAGAGGTGTGAATTACCCTGTAGCTTTAGAGGGTGCACTCAAGCTAAAGGAAATTTCCTACATTCATGCAGAAGGTTATCCTGCAGCCGAAATGAAACACGGTCCGATTGCACTAATAGATGAAAATATGCCCGTTATAGCCATTGCCCCTGATGATGAAATTTACGAAAAAATTATTTCTAACTTAGAAGAAGTGAAAGCAAGGAATGGTCGTATTATTTCTATTGCCACAGAAGGTGATGAAAGGATTAAACAAATATCAGAGAGTGTTATTTATGTTCCGAAAACTATTAGGACATTGCAGCCTCTACTTACAGTGATTCCACTTCAACTTCTCGCATATCATGTTGCAGACCTGCGCGGATTAGATGTAGATCAACCCAGGAATCTTGCCAAAAGCGTCACTGTAGAATAATTGTTATTTACCTTCGCAATCATGCATCGGCTTTGCAAAGCAAAACGATGCTGGAACTCTCTTGCTTAACAAACGGTCGAGGAACGAGACCTTGCGAATGGTGACTAAAAGAATGGTTGTTCAACCATTGCGGAGGTCTTTGACCATCCGCAAGGTTTAAGGTAATTTATGAGCAGAGATATAAAAACTAAAGGAATAATAATCAAGAAAATCAATTTTCGTGAGACCAGTATTATTCTTGATGTATTAACACCTGAGTATGGCGTTATCTCTGTAATGGCAAAAGGAATACGCACACAAAAAAGCAAGAACACCGGACTGCTTGAAATTCTTAATGAGCTTGAACTTGTTCTTTACAAAAATCCAAACTCAGAATGGTATATTTATAAATCTTCCAATATCATAAATGCACACCTGTTTAATATTGATCTTCCAACCGGTATCCTCATGCAGGCTGCGGTAGAAGTGATCCGGCAGATCATTATTCCAATAGAAGATTCACAGGAAATTTATAAGTTACTCGAAACTTACCTTGAATACATAAAAACGGTTAAGAAAAACGGAATTGCGATCTTCTGGCGTTTTCTGCTGAAACTATTTAGGATTATTGGAATTGAATTCAATATTACAAATTGCATAGAATGCTCTCAAAGAAAACATTTCGTAGCGTACTTTCCCCAAAAACATGGCTTTATCTGTGAGGATTGTTACCGTCCAGTTTATGATGAAAAGCTATTTAAGATAAATAGTAACGCAGCAGAACTGATCTCAAAATTAAATAATATTGGGAAATATCTCAATGAAATATCAATTCCAAAATCAACAATAAAACAATTGAATAGAATATTCATTACACATCTATCAGAACATTTTCATAAGAATTTCCATTTGAAAAGTGTTGAATTGTTGTAATGCTTTAACCTTGAAAATGTTTCTTTCAAGGTATCTTCCTGTTTAACACTTTCAAGGTTTATATATTCTCCGTGTCTTTGTATTTAATATCCTGTCTATCCAGTTGATCCGGTCAAAAATACCTGCTTATTTCACCTTAAAATAACTTAAAACCATAACAATTGACAAATTAACTGCCCTAATTTTTGTGACGAATATATGAAAAGAAAAGATATAATTAATCTAATTTTATTTATTTTGGTGTTTGCTTTTGCGGCATACAGGTATTCAACCAGAACATATTCATCACAGAGATCTGCCTTTGTAATGGATACACTGGTTGATATAAAAATTGAAACGAAACATAAGAATACAAATGAGTTATTGGATATGGCATTCAGATTAATGGAAGATTATGAGGATAAATTATCATTTTATAAAAACGAAAGCCCAATATGGAAATTCAATAATTCCATCATCGATAGTCTTTACATTGATGAAAACCTAAAAGAAATTCTTCTCATTTCCGAAAAACTTTTCAGTAAGACAAACTCACATTACGATATCACCATTGGTGCTTTATCTGAGGTTTGGGATTTTGATAATAATATAATTCCTTCAAATTCAGAGATTGAAAAAGCAATTCAAAATACTAATTTCAGAAAATTAATAATTCAAAACGGTTATCTGTATAAACCGGCTGGAATGAAGATAAATCTGGGAAGCTTGGCAAAGGGTTATATTATTGATAAAACAATCGAATATTTAAAGCAGCAGAATGTAATTTCAGGATTTGTTAATGCCGGGGGCGATATGCGTATCTTCGGCAGGAAGAAACCTTTTAAAATTGGAATTCAGCATCCCAGAAGTGAATCGAACGAAATGATCGATGTGATAAAAGTTATGAATATGTCGGTTGTTACTTCAGGTGATTATGAAAGATATTTCATAAAAGATGGAAAACGTTATCATCATATTATCGATCCTTTTACGGGTTATCCATCACAAAATGCTGTCTCTGTCACTGTTATTGCCAAAACTGCTTTAATTGCCGATGCATATTCTACTGCGCTGTTTTTATTGGAACCGGAAAATGCAATAAAACTTGCAGATGAAACCGAAGAACTTGATGCAGTTATTTATTTTTTTAGAGAAGATAAAATAGAGAAACTTGAAACTGTTGGAATAAATGTTTATTATTGAAAATGAATATTTAAAATCGAAGAATGAAAAGGAAAAATTAGCCGCGAAGTTCACTAAGGAGCACTAAGACAAAAAACGAAAGGTTTTTCTCCCGACTTAGCACATGATCTTTGACATGTGCTAAGTCTTGGTTGAAACTTGTCCCAAGTTCCTGCAGTAATCTTCCTTCGGCAATTAAATCTTGGGATAAGTTGGTTTGAACCATATTCTTTGCGTCTTTGCGTTCTTAGCGGTGAAAAAAGGAAATATTATGAAAGATAAAATTGATATACAAAGTCTGGAAGATAAAAGAAATGTAATGATAAACAAAGTTGGTGTGAAAAATGTGCAATATCCAATTATTGTGGATGACCGTGAGAATAAATTACAGAATACAGTTGCCGATCTGGACATTTTTGTAGAACTGCCGCATCATAATCGTGGAACACACATGAGCAGATTTCTGGAAGTTCTTAATCATTTCCATAAAGATAATTTAATTCAGAGATTACCGGAGTTTCTTGCTGAAATAAAGAAAGCTCTTAATTCCGATTGTGCTTATGTTAACATCAGGTTCCCGTACTTTATGAAGAAGGCAGCTCCGGTTTCCAAAACCAGTTCACTGCTTTCTTATAACTGTTATTTTCAGGCTTCACTAAACAATGAATTCGAAATGCAGATTGGAGTTGAGGTACCGATTACTACTTTATGTCCATGCTCAAAGGAAATAAGTGATAATGGCGCTCATAGTCAGCGGTCAATGGTAAATGTAATAATTGGTTACAATAAATTTATCTGGTTGGAAGAGATAATACAGCTTGTAGAAAGTTGTGCGAGTTGTGAGATATATTCGCTGCTTAAACGGGTTGATGAAAAATACGTTACAGAAAAAGCTTATGAGAATCCAAAATTTGTTGAGGATATTGTAAGAGAAGTTACATTAAAATTGCAAAAAGATGAACGAGTTGATTGGTTCAAAGTGCAATCGGAAAATTATGAATCGATCCATAATCATAATGCTTATGCCTGCGTGGAATTTGATAAAAGAAAAAAATCAGCCGCGAAGTACACGAAGAAGCACTAAGACGAAAAACGAAATGTTTTTTCCCGATTTAACACATGATCTTCGACATGGGTCAAGTCTTGGTTAGTTTGTATTCTTAGCGTCTTTGCGTTCTTGGCGGTGGAAAAAAGGAAATAAATGAAAGTAACATCGAAAATATTTAAAAATGATTTTAAGGTAATTACAGCTCGGGATAATTCTAATCCTCTGGTTTGCCTTCAGCTATATATTCGTATTGGTTCTGCCTGGGAAGAGAGATCGGAAGCCGGATATTCACATCTAACAGAACATCTTGTGTTTAAATCTACAAAAGCATTTCCACAGAATTCAATGATGAACAAGATAACAAATCTGGGTGGATCTGTTAATGCATATACCGAATTCGATTCTACCTGTTTCTATATTATTATTCCTTCCAAATTTACAGAAGAAGGAATTGAAATGCTGTCTGAACTTGCAATTAATACAAATTTTTCCAATGAAGATTTCAGCTCGGAAAAAAAAGTAGTTATAGAAGAACTTAAACAATTTAAGAACGAACCTGAAGATTCATTCATAGAAGATATTGCGGCAGATTACTTTACGAAAAATCCGTATAAGAAACCTATCATCGGAAACATGAATTCCCTAAAGAAAGCAGATCCCGATTCTCTTCGCGATTTTTATAAAAAATATTATGTTCCAAATAACTGCTTCTTAGTTGTTTCGGGTGATATTAATGGAAATAAGCTTTATAAAGTGATCGAAAAGTATTTTGGCAAATGGGAACCCTCTAAATTAAAAGAACGTAAGCGAATGAGCAATAATTTTCCAGATAACCCCAAAATCAAATATTTGCCCAAAGACATCTCCAGCAATATGCTTGCTTTTGTTCTTCCTGACCTTGCAGAGACAGATCCCGATGCATATCCACTTTCTCTGGCGACCAAAGCATTTGCAATCGGTAAGAATTCAAGGTTGTATAAAAGATTGTTTACACAGGAAAAACTTATAGATGGAGTACGTGTTCATTCTCTCAGCGGAATCAATGACGGCGCTTCTGTAATAATACTTCTACCAAAAAGAAAAGCCGATCTAACAAAGATCAGTAAAATATTCCTGGAAGAACTAAAACAATTCTTTATGCATGGGATGAACGATATAGAATTAGATGATAACAAAAAGGAATTAGTTTATTTCTATCGTTATACATTTGAATATATGGAATCTCTTGCATCGAGTTTGGGAAGTGAAGAGATTTTATTTAACTACAAGAAATTCTTTGAATATCCGGAAATGATAAGAAATATCACAAGCAATGATATCAAACGGATAATAAAAAGTTATTTCAGCAAAGAACATCTTTATATTTACTGCACAGGTAAAGATAATGTAAATAAGAACGTTCTTGGTAAACTTCTTAAAGAAAAATATAAAATTAATAAAATTATAGAACAAACATTTTTTGAAACCCGTTTGGATAATGGAATGAAAATCCTACTGAAAAAGGTTACAGGTAAACCAACGGTGGGGCTATCGCTCTCGTATGAAGTGTCGCAATTGAATGAAACAAAAGAAAATCTCGGAATAAACTATCTTACATCTACTCTGCTGCTGTACGGTAACGAGAAACGCAATTATCAGCAGTTTCTAAATTATTGTACTTCAAATGGAATCAACTTTGGGATCAGTCCGCAAAGCGAAACAACTCTTTTTAATGCAAAATGTTTTAAGGAAATGCTTCCGGCAAGCTTGGAATTACTTTCCGATGTTGTGCTTTGTCCCACCTTCCCAATAGAACATTTCAATAACATTAAACTTACTATAAAAAGTAATCTGGATAGAGTAAAAGATTATCCACAACATAATTCCGCACGTCTTTTCTCAGAGATGATATTTGGAAAAAAAAGCAATCTTAACAGTCGTTCCGGTTCAAAAACATCAATCCAGAGTATTACATTAAAGAAGATCAAAGAATGGTATGGAAAGCATTATCAACCACAAAATATGTCGCTTGCAATTGTTGGTGATTTTAATTTTGATGAAGTTCTAAGATCATGTGAAGCAAATTTTGTTTTTAAGAGAAAAAATTATAGAAGATCTATTCAAAAGGTAATAATAAATTCATCTAAAATTAGATACAAATTAACAAAAAAAGGAATGGATCAGGCAATCATTAATATTGGCGGATTTGCCTGCAATGCAGACCAGAAAGTAAAGAACACGGCATTTCATGTTCTTTCACAGATCATAGGCGGAGAAAGTGATTCGATCCTTTTCCGTGAACTTCGTGAGAAACGCGGTCTTGCTTATTCTGTTGATTTTAATTATAGTTCCGTTAGATCTACAGGATTCTGGATTGCTTCGGCAGTTGTTGATAAAATAAATAAAGACGAAGCAGTAAAGGTTATCTGCGATGTTCTAAAAGATATTAAGACAAACGGCATCACACCCGAAGAGCTTGAAACAACCAAAAATTTTGTTCGAGGTCAAAGAGTTATGGAACAGGAAAGTGTGCTTAATCAGGCACAAACGCTTTCCATTTTGGAATCTCTTGGCTTAGGTTATTCTTATTATCTCAAAAGAGATGAGCGTCTGAATAGGGTAGATGTGAAAATGTTACACGAGCTTGCGGCTGAATATTTCAAAGAAGAAGATCATTTCATACATATTATGGTTTAAAATAGCCCAGCCGTTCACGGTTTGTGTAATAGGTAGTGTAACATAATTTATGAAAGATTATGAAAAGTAAAATAAATAATATCATCCTGAGTGATCCTGTAATTGCCGGATTGTATCGAAGGATATATGTTAATAAAAAACACTTCGATACATCCCGATAAATCGGGATTACTCAGTGTGACAGGAATAAGAAAGGATAATAAAATGCTCAATATTGGAATCGATCTTGGCTCCAGGATGTCAAAAATTGTAATTTTGAAAAATAACAAAATATTTTACTCAAATGTTATTGATACCGGTGTAAATCCGAGAAAAACATCAGAAATTTTATTACAGAAAGCTCTGTATGAAACTTCCATTACCAAATCTGAAATTGTAAATATATATTCCACCGGCTATGGAAGGAATATTGTTCCTTTCTCAGATAAACGGATTTCAGAAATAAGTTGTCATGCCAGGGGAGCGAATTATTTCTTCCCAAAAGCGCGTACGATCATCGATATCGGCGGGCAGGATTCCAAAATTATTTTAGTAGATGAGAAAGGACATGTTAAAGATTTTGTAATGAACGATAGATGCGCTGCGGGAACCGGTAAGTTTTTGGAAGTTACGGCGACTACACTTGAAACAACTATTGAGGAACTGGGCAGAATATCACAAGAATCAACTGAGAAAATTGATATTAACAGCACTTGTGTTGTTTTTGCCGAATCTGAAATAATTGGTCTCATTGCTCAAGGTTTGGAAAAACCGGATATTATAAATGCTGTTCATCGTTCCATTGCAAAACGAACAAAAAATCTTACTGCCCAACTTCATTGGCAAATCCCAATAGTTTTTACAGGTGGTGTGGCAAAGAACACCGGAATGCAAACGGCGATATCAGAGATCATGGGTTCAGAAGTGATCGTACCGGAAGATTCATTTATTACCGGTGCTCTTGGTGCTGCCATATTTGCAAAAGAGAATCTTGAAAGATGACTTTCAACTTGACACTAAAATCGTTTATAGATTCTTTAATTTCAATTATTAAAGGAGTTTTAATAAACTAAAATGAAAGCAAAAATATTAATCTTGTTGGTCATTGTTTTCTGCATTGATTTATATGCGCAGAATAATAGTGTATCTAATATTAATGATGTAAAATACAACATTAAACTCATTATATTTTATATAGAAAAAAACGAATATGAAACTGCTCTTGAATATATAGATAAAACTTTAGAAGAGGCAATAAAAAAAGATTCTCTATTCTATTTAAAGGGATTTATTTATAAAGAGAACGAAGATTTACTGCAAGCATCTGAATTTTTTGCTAAAGCAATTTTATACACTTCAGAAAAATCATTAATCAATGATTGGTTAGCATATTTTGAGGAAGTAATTATTCAAGTTTCTCCGCTTTCCGCATTTGATATTGTTTCGGCTGCAGTTTCTAAAGCACAAAACACTCAGAAGCATGTTGGTTTTTTGAATATATTGGCAAGATTATATGAGAGCAATCAGCTTTATGGTGAAGCAAATGATGTTTATAGAACAATTCTACAGGAAAACGATGAATCTGAAAGATACAATTTACAGATCAAAATTGCGACGAACAAAATATTCCAAAAGGAGTATGAGAAAGCATTGAATATCCTTGAACCTCTAATTGCTCTTGATGATTCCTTATATATCGAGAAGTTACTTTTTTTAGATTATATAGCCAATATTTCACTCGAACATTACGAAGATGCAAAATCATCACTTCTTCGACTATATTTAGATTTTCCTCAACATCCAAATAGAGAGGAGATACTTGCCGGGTTGGTTGATACTTTTTTGCATCAAGAACAATATCTTATGAGCTGGTATATGTTAAATGAGCTTTTTAAAATAAGTGATGAGGTGCAGAGACTCAAGCTTCAAAAAGATCTTAAATTTATTAAACAGAAGGTATCTGATAATTCCACATTAGAAGATCAGTTTAAATATTTTAAGCCAATATTTGAAATTGAAGAACATGGCTTATTGCCCGATAATAAAGAATGAAAGATATTCTAAACTATTTTTATTTATGAAAAATTTAATATATTGACTCATAAATGTTATATTAATTTTTTGTAACAAATTAATTTTAAAATTAGAAGAATGTAATGAATAGAGGAGCTAAAATGAAAAAATTTGAAAAAGTTACTTTAGATGGTAATTATGCTGCTGCGCATGTAGCTTATGCCTTCAGTGAAGTTGCTGCAATTTACCCGATCACTCCGTCATCTACGATGGGAGAATATGCAGATGCATGGGCATCGAATGACCGTAAGAATGTTTTTGACCAAACTGTCGATGTAATCGAAATGCAATCGGAAGCTGGTGCAGCAGGAGCTGTTCATGGCGCACTTTCAGGTGGAGCATTTACAACCACATTTACTGCTTCTCAAGGTCTTATGCTTATGCTCCCGAACATGCATAAAATCGCTGGTGAAATGTTACCTACGGTTTTCCACGTTACAGCAAGATCACTTGCTTCACAATCACTTTCGATATTTGGAGATCACTCAGATGTGATGTCTGCAAGAAACACCGGTTTTGCTTTAATGTCGGCATGTTCAATTCAAGAGATCATGGATCTGGGGGTTGTTTCACATCTTTCTACATTAAAAACCAGTATTCCTTTCTTGAACTTTTTTGATGGATTCAGAAATTCACACGAAATCCAAAAGATCGAAGTTATCGATTATGACACAATGCGTGAAATGATGGATATGAAATATGTTGAAAATTTCAGGAATAGATCCATGAATCCGGAAAGACCAATGGTAAAAGTTGGTGCTCAAAATCCAGATGTATTTTTCCAGGGTCGTGAAACTTCTAATAAATATTATGATGTGGCTCCTGAAATTGTGCAGGAATACATGGATAAATTAGCGAAAGTTATTGGAAGACAGTATCATCTATTTGATTATGTCGGTGCTCCGGATGCAGAAAAGCTGATTATTGCAATGGGCAGTGGTGTAGAAACTATAGAAGAAACAATTAATTATCTAAATGCAAGAGGTGGAAAACTCGGACTTATTAAAGTTCGTCTTTTCCGTCCATTCTCTGTAAAAGCTTTCATCGATGCGATTCCGGAAACAGTTAAGAAAATTGCTGTTCTTGATAGAACAAAAGAACCAGGCGCAATCGGTGATCCATTATATTTAGATACAATTGCAGCTCTTAAAGATAGAAAAGATCTCACAATTATTGGTGGACGTTATGGTCTTTCTTCAAAAGAGTTCACACCCTCAATGGTTAAAGCTGTTTACGATCATCTCGATGGAAAAGCAACTCACGGTTTCACTGTTGGTATCAATGATGATGTAACTAATAAGTCACTTAAAATTGGAGAACAACTTAACACAATGCCGGAAGGCGGCATTAGTTGTAAATTTTGGGGATTGGGATCTGATGGAACAGTTGGTGCAAATAAAAACTCAATTAAGATAATCGGTGATAATACTGATATGTATGCTCAAGGTTACTTCCAATACGATTCAAAAAAATCTGGCGGAATCACACGATCACATCTTCGTTTTGGAAAAAGTCCGATCCAATCTGAATATCTTGTAGAAAATGCGGGGTTCATCGGATGTCATAATCCAGCATTCATTGGACGTTACGACATTCTTGAAGGGATTAAAGATGACGGAGTATTCCTACTTAATTCACATTGGGAAACCGAAAATGTCTTTGAAAACCTGACAGAAGATATGCAGAAAACAATAATAGAAAAAAATATTAAACTATATAATATCAATGCATTGAAAATAGCTAATGATGTCGGACTCGGCAGCAGGATCAATACAGTTATGCAGACTGCTTTCTTTCTTATTTCCGGCGTTTTAGATAGAGAAGAAGCTATAAAGATGATCAAAAAAGCTATCGAAAAAACTTTCATCAAGAAAGGAAAGAATGTTGTTGAAATGAACTGGACAGCAGTTGATAAAACTAATGAAGCATTAGTTGAGATCTCTGTTCCCGATGCGGTTCCGGCAAATCATACAAAATTGAAGAAACTTGTACCGGATGATGCAGATGAATTCACAAAGAATATTATCGAGAAGATAATGAGAGAAAAGGGAGACAGTATTCCTGTTTCTCATATGCCGTTAGATGGTTTTGTTCCTTCCGGAACCACAAAACTTGAAAAACGCGGCGTATCTCCAATCGTCCCACATTGGGATGCTGACTTGTGTATTCAGTGTAATCAGTGTTCTATTGTATGTCCTCATGCAGCTATCCGGCCTAAACTAATTAAAAATGAAGATATGAAAGGCGCACCTGAAAGTTTTAATACTCTTACCGCAATGGGTAAAGATAAAGATGAATTCAAATACAAAATACAGGTTTATATTGAGGACTGTACAGGCTGTAAAGTATGTGTAAATGAATGTCCTAAACAAGCTTTGGAAATGAGACCTATCGAAGAAGAACGAGCTATCGGTGAAAATGCAAATGTAGATTTCTTTGAATCCATTCCAAACGATGTGTTGGGTTCAAATTTAGAAACAACAGTAAAGGGAAGTCAATTCAAACAGCCTCTTTTGGAATTCTCAGGTGCTTGTGCAGGTTGTGGTGAAACTCCGTATGTTAAACTTATCACACAGCTTTTTGGTAACAGAATGATCGTTGCCAATGCAACCGGTTGTACATCTATTTGGGGTGGAACGTTCCCGACTATTCCATATTGTAAGAATAAAGACGGGCATGGTCCTACCTGGGCAAACAGTCTTTTTGAAGATAATGCGGAATACAGTTTTGGCATGAGATTAGCTGTTGATGCAAATAGAAAACAACTTCGCTATAATGTAGAGAAACTTCTCACAAATGGTACAGATGCCAAACTTGAAACAGTACTGAGAAAAGCTCTTGAATTATGGAACGCAAAAGATAATGAAGCTATACAAAATTCAATTCAGATTCAGAATATTCTTCCGGGAATATTGAAAAAAGCTTCAGGAGAAAATGAAGAATCTATCAGAAAGATAGTTGAACTTAAGAATCATTTTGTTGATAAATCTGTATGGGCTTTCGGTGGTGACGGCTGGGCTTATGATATTGGTTATGGTGGTGTAGATCACGTAATGGCAACTGGAAGAAATGTAAATATTCTGATAGTTGATACAGAAGTTTATTCCAATACCGGTGGTCAGGCTTCCAAAGCTACTCCGTTGGGTGCGGTAGCAAAATTTGCAGAAGCCGGTAAAGAAACGGTTAAAAAAGATCTTGGTCTTATGCTGATGAGTTATGGATATGTTTATATTGCATCGATCGCATTGGGTGCAAATAAAAATCAGGCATTAAAAGCAATTCGTGAAGCTGAAAACTATGATGGACCTTCAATAATTATGGCTTATGCTCCTTGTATTAATCACGGATTTGATATGTCTCAAACCATGAAGGAAGAGAAAAAAGCTGTGGATACAGGTTATTGGCTTCTTTACAGATTTAATCCTGAATTGAAAAAAGAAGGTAAGAATCCATTTGTATTAGATTCGAGAGAACCAACATTACCGGTTAGAGATTTCCTCGAAGGTGAAAGACGATACACATCTCTGGAAAGAACATTCCCGGATAAAGTGGAAGGTTTCCGAACAGGATTTGATAAATACGCAAAAGAGCGTTATGCAAAATATGTAAAGATGGCAGAAAATAAATAATTGAACCGTAGATAAATGCGGATTGACGCAGATAATAAACGCCTGCCATGATTGATTTTCTGGCAGGCTTTTTGATTTGGAATAATGATGAATACAAAACATAAACAGAAAGAAATAATATTTAAACCAATCGGAATTATTCATACACCTTTCAAAGATCGCGAAGGAATGCCGATTCAACCTATCGGAGCGCAAGGTGTGAAAGGTCAAATAGAGATTTCCCCCGAATTAAAAGATGGCCTCAAAGATCTGGATGGATTTTCTCATATTGTGCTTATATATAATTTTCATCTTTCCAAAAGCTTCAAATTACTGGTTCATCCATATATGGAAAATAAGATAAGAGGTGTATTTGCCACTCGAGCTCCACGCCGTCCAAACCAGATCGGAATGTCAATCGTTAAACTAGAAAGTGTTGAAGATAATATTCTTCATATTTCTAATGTTGACATCGTGGACATGACACCAATTTTAGACATAAAGCCATATGTGAAAAGAATTGATTGCGTTGAAAGTGAAAAAATTGGTTGGTTAGAGAAAAATGTAAATAAATTCGATAATAAAATTTCGGATGGCAGGTTTAGCGGAAAATAATGGGAAGAATAAGAGTATTATCAGAAGAAGTTACAAATAGAATTGCAGCAGGCGAAGTAATTGAAAGACCGGTTTCAGTGGTTAAGGAACTGGTAGAAAATTCAATAGACGCCGGATCATCACAAATAACAGTGCATATAGAAAACGGTGGCAAGAAACTGATCCGTGTTATAGATAACGGAAGAGGGATGAGCGAAGATGATGCTTTGCAGGCTTTTGAACGGCATGCAACCAGTAAAATTAGAACTGTAACGGATATTTTCAATATATCATCACTCGGCTTCCGCGGAGAAGCGCTTCCCAGTATTGCTTCGGTAAGTCAACTTATTCTTATCAGCAAAGATGCAGAAAGCGATACAGCTTCCAGAGTCGAATTCAAAGGCGGCAAGCTTATCGATTTTTCTAAAACTTCTGCAAATAAAGGAACGACCATAACGGTAAGGAATTTATTCAGTAATGTACCTGCCCGCAGAAAATTCTTAAAATCAGATCAAGTTGAATTCAAACATATACTTAATTATCTGCATTATCAGTCTATTTTATATCCTCAAATTCATTTCCGCTTTTCATCTGATGGAAAGGAAAAACTAAATTATCCCGCTGTTGCTGAAATGAAAGCGAGAATGTCCACCGTGTTCGGAAGTGATTTTTTAAAACGTGATTTAATTGAAGTTTCCGAGAAAGGATATGAAATTGAGCTTTCAGGTTATATAAGCGGCTTAAACGAAGAGAAAGTGGGTTTTGCGGATTACAGGTATCTTTTTGTGAATGGAAGGTACATTCGCGATAAAATAGTTTTACACAGCTTAAAATCGGCATATGAGCCATTCATAAAGAAACTTCGCATATTTCAGCAAGGTAAAATCCCACCATATATTCTCTTTTTGAATATCGATCCGCAACAAGTAGATTTCAATGTTCATCCTGCTAAAATGGAAATACGTTTTCGTGATCCCGGAAAAGTTTATACATTTGTAAAGAAGACTATCGAGAATTTGCTTCTGCAATATGAAGATGATAAGTTTAAACAGATAAAAAATATAATGAGTTCAACTTACCAAACTAACAAAACTACCGATGTCGAATCTAAGATATTTTCTAATAAGATGGAGAAAAAACGTTTCAATCAGGTAAGAAAGGAACTGAAAGAGATCTATCAACCCGATCTATTCAGAAAAAAGACAGATGATGATATCCAGATAGAAAAGAATTTTACAAAACATAAAATACAGATGTTCCTTAGACCGGAAGAAGATGTAATAAATCCCTGGCAGCTTCATCAAAGTTACATTTTTGTTCAGGTAGAAGAAGGATTGATGATCATCGATCAGCATGCAGCGCACGAGCGGATAATCTATGAAAAAATATTACACAGAATTCATGGAGCTCCTGCCAAAACACAGAAATTACTGTTTCCAATAGTAATCGACCTGCCGCCGCATCTCAGTAACACAATTCCTGAATTGATTTCGGAAAATATTGAAGTATTCAATAAAATTGGATTTTCAATCAAAACTTTCAGCGGTGATTCTATTGTAATCGATGAAATACCTATCGAACTTGAAAATTGGGATGGCGGAGATATTTTCATCGATATTATTAAGCAATTAGAAGATGAATTTGAACAGACCGAAGATTTCAGGGACAGCCTCTCCAAATCTGTTGCATGTAAAGCTGCTATCAAAGCAGGAAGAAAGATGAACCGAAAAGAAATGCTGGCACTCATTAACGATCTATTCGCCTGTGAAGTACCGTATTTCTGTCCGCATGGCAGACCGCTCATCATCAAGATGACAATGCCGGAATTTGAAAAGAAATTCAAACGAACAACATGAATTTAAAACAAAACAAATCTCAAAAACTAATTCCGCTGATCATCATTCAGGGACCGACTGCGGTAGGGAAGAGCAGTCTTGCCGTTAAAATTGCAGAAGAACTTGATTCCTCAATAATTTCTGCTGATTCCAGGCAGGTATATAAATATCTAAATATTGGTACTGCAAAACCCACTCTTGAAGAGCAACAAAAAATTAAGCATCACCTAATTGATATTGTAGAACCTGATGAAGAATATAATGCAGGCACTTTTGCTGTAGATGCAGATAAATTGATCAAGAAAATATCATCTCAGAATAAGATCCCGATAGTTTGCGGAGGTACCGGATTTTATGTAAAAGCTCTTCTGGAGGGTATCTTCAATGCTCCTGAAATTCCAATTGATATAAGAAATAGTCTTAGAGAAACTGCAAAAGAAAAAGGTACGGAATTTTTTTATAATAAACTTAAGATAATTGATCCTGAATCTGCGATGCGGATAAATAAAAATGATGCAAATCGGATCATTCGTGCATTGGAGATCTTTGAGACAACAGGAAAAACAATTACACAATTGTGGAAAGAAGATACCGAAGAACAGAGGAACTTCCAAACAATAAATATTATGATAACAGAAGATCGGGAAATTCTTTATGAAAGAATAAATAACCGTGTTGATAAAATGATAGATAACGGATTGTTTAATGAAATGAAAGAACTTGTTGAGAGTGGATATAAAAGAACTGATCCCGGCATGAATACTGTCGGTTACAAAGAACTTTATCCTTTCTTGAATGGAGATGCTGAACTGGTTGATTGTATTGATAAAATTAAACAAAACACGCGTAACTTTGCCAAACAGCAGTTTACATGGTATAGAAAAATCGATTTTGATTTGACATTTGATAGGAAAAGCATTAACTTTTTAAATGTCTTTAATGAAATAATGAGGAAATTACAGGAGAAATAATGATCGTTGCAAAAGTAAATGATTACGAAATTAAATTTCAGGAATATCAAGCAGAATTAAAAGAAGTGCTTAAAAACATGCATCTTGGAGAACCTAATAATGAAGCAAAGAAAAGAGCAGTAGAGCAACTCATTGACGGATATCTGCTGCTTAACTCTGCAAAAAAAACTAACATCGAAATTTCTGATGATGAAATAGAACATGAAATGGTTGATCTGAAATTAAAGTTTAAATCTGAAGAAGATTTCAATAATATGTTAACGGAAAATAAAATTAAAATAGAAACAATAAAAGAAAGAATTAAAAATAGATTAATACTAACAAAATATGTAAATCTCAATTTTGCAAATGGTGCTGATATTCCAATTGAAAAACTTAGAGAAATGTATAAAGAGAATTTAAATTCATTCAAAACTCAGGAGATGGTAAAAGCTTCCCATATACTTATAAAAGGCACCGATGAAGAGAGTTTGTTAAAGGCTAAGAAACTGTATAAAAAAATCAAAACGAAAGATGATTTTAATAAAATCGCTGCAGAATGTTCGGACTGTCCAAGCAATTGCCAATGCGGTGATCTCGGCTATTTCCCAAAAGGAAAAATGGTAAGGGATTTCGAAGATGTTGCTTTTAATTTGGAATTGAACGAAATAAGTAAACCGGTAAAAACAAAGTTCGGCTATCACATTATTATGAATACAGGTAAAAAAGAAAGCGTTTTCGCTGATTTTAATGAAGTTAAAGATGCTCTTAAAGACAGACTTAAAAGGATTGATTCTGAGCTGAAACTTATTAAACATCTCAAAGGATTGCGCAGTAAAGCAAATATTGTAATCAATCACGAAGAATTATAACATTTTATCAGGAGATAAACAAATGGCATTATTAGGTGTAAATATTGATCATATTGCAACATTACGAGAAGCAAGAAAAGGAATCGAACCGGAACCGGTTTATGCCGCAAGCATCGCTGAGCAAAACGGAGCAGATCAAATAACAATTCATTTAAGGGAAGATCGAAGACATATTCAAGATCGTGACCTGAAACTGCTCAGGGAAACAATTCAAACAAAACTGAATTTGGAAATGGCATCGACCAATGAAATGGTAAAGATAGCCTCAGAGATCAAACCGGATACGGTTACACTGGTTCCGGAAAAGAGGGAAGAGCTGACAACAGAAGGCGGATTGAATTTATCGGAAGATCTCCGGGAAGTAATATCTTCATTAAAGAAAGCCGGAATTGAAGTTAGTGTGTTTATCGAACCCGATACGGAAATGATACAAACAGCTAAAGAGCTTGGTGTTGATGCTGTGGAAATACATACAGGAAGATATGCAAACTTGAAAAAGGAAAGTGAAATTCTTGCAGAAGTTGAAAAAATAAACAAGGCTGCTATTTTAATAAAAAAATTGGGAATGCGGGTTGTAGCTGGTCATGGGCTAAACTATCATAACACCCAAAAACTTGTAGATCTGAATATTATCGAGGAATTCAATATTGGGCACAGTATAATTTCTCGTGCAGTATTTTCCGGTCTTGCAGAAGCAGTTCTTACAATGAAATTAATTGTTGAGTAATAAGAACAAAAATGAACTTTTTCACCGCAAAGAACGCAAAGACGCAAATTCTAAACTTCTATAACCGTGAATCTCGTTCCCAATGCCCTCATTGGGAACACACAGCATTTCCAAACGGGCAGTCTGTGTGAAAATGAAAAATCCGTTGATTTTAGGAACTTAAATTAGCCTTCTAAACTTCTATAACCAATGACCAGTTACCAATGACCAGTTACCAATGACCAATTTTTTCTCGGTGTTAAATTTATTCTCTTATTTATAGATCGTAATATTTCCTTCTTTGTTCCTGTTTGAATCGAATGCGGCATGTTCTGCAAATTTCAAAAGTTTTTCAGCATTTTTAGTTTCATTCTCATTACTGGCAATTCCCCAACCGATCTTACAAACTTTTATCATTGGTAGTTTTTTTATTCTGTTATTAACTCTATTAATTGTGATAAACCCATTTTTACTTGATGTTTCAGGCATTAAAACGGCAAAAGAATCTTTATGTATTTTACCGATAATATCAGTTTCCCGCAGATCGTTTTTTATTATAAAAGATATCTGCTTTAAAAAATCATTTGTCTCATGTTCACCGATAGTTCTAACTATTTTCTCGAAATTATCAACTATGATAACAGCAATTGTGAGATAGCGTTTATAACGTTTCATCATTGAGAAAATAACTTCACTTTTCTCTATAAATGCTTTGGAGGAATATATTCTTGCTGATTCATATATATCGCGATGCTGCTCGATCTTCTTACTTTGCAAGTGTAGTTGCACATTTAATGATATTATCGATGCGAATAATTTTATTTTAGTCATTTCTTCGCTTTCAAATACCTCGTTACTCTTATCGATAAATATAAATCCCAGTAATTCTTCATTGTAATTTAGTGGAAAAACTAATAAATGGGAATATTCCTTTTCGAATATATATCTTCCAAGAGGTCGGATATCAAGATGTTTATAGTGCATCAACTCTTTTATCATCGGATCACCTTTTGTGAAGATCGTGTTTTTTGCAAAAGTATGGCTGATATTTCGGGAAATTTTCATTCGGAATATCTCTGAATTTGGAACTTTAAGATAAACTCCAATAGATTGAAAATCAAATTCATCTTCAATATTGCGGATGATATGACTTAAATGTTCTTCTAATTCCTGCTTTTTAAGAAAATTGTACAACATATCATCAAATGACAATAAGTTAAATCCCATTTTATCCCCCTATCTTAAGATTCAATCCTCTCTGTCCAGGTTAGTTTATATACTTCGTCAGGCTTCAGCTCTTTTTCAAATTCTATAAGCGATGCGCTTTTCTTCTTAAAAGATAAACTATTTTTCATTATTTTCCAATCACCATACAAATTATGAAGAACATTAATTGTTTTTATCTTTCCAGATCTATTTTTCAATGTTACTTTCATATCACGTTCGATTATTCTTTTAGAAATCGTTCTTCGTTCCATTGTCAAAGTTTCACCAACCAGATCAAAGGCGTTTCCTGTGGTGAGGAGTACCTCTTCATCTTTTGCAGTATGGTCAAGTTTGTTTTCTCCAATGAATTCTAATTCGTTATCGGCATCATCTTTTTTATATATTTTTACAACACCTTTTGGTAATGGAATTCCTAATCCTTCCTTTTTGGAATTAATGAATTTTATCATACTTTTAATATCTGTATAACCTGTAATGTATTCATATCTTGATTCTGCATTAACGGTTTTTGTAGGAAAAAGTCGGAGCTGTTTGGTCTGATTATTATTGATATTAACATTTTCGCTGAGAGTGTACATGTGAAAATCGTGAAAAGCTTTTTCCTCAAAATCGGGAGCAGCAGCGGTAACTTTTTCAATTGCAAATTTAGCATAGGAATGTCTTTCGATCTCATCGTGGATCTTTTGTACATCACCGGCAATTAGTTTGAGTTTTGTATCGATAAATGCTTTACCGGTTTTATTTATTATTGTAACCCAACTGTTGATCTCAAGCTTGCCGATATCTTCATTCCAAACAGTATTATAGGTAACATCCCATTTCATACCGGTACACATATAAGAAAAATCAATTGGGAATTTTCCAGCTTTTGTGGCATTCAATCGCCAGTGAAGAGTTGGTTTGAGAAAGAAGTTTTTTGGAAGTTCTGCCAGGCTGATGTTTCTAATTTCATCTCTTTGTATAAGAATAAGTTTATTTGTATTATTCTCGATTATTCCAATTGTCGAACTGTCATTGAATTGCAATTTACCATTGAACTTAACATCGTCTTCGGCGATTATTTCAATATTTTTCCCAATATATTTTTCCAATATTTTGGAAGTATTCGCCAGATCGTATTCATAATTCTGTGAGAATATCTCAAATTTACTTTTGAGAGGTTTTATGATAACTGAATTGGCTTCTATTGTTGTTGGAATATCATCCATATAATAGCTTTGAATTCCTTTTGATAGTGTAATATCAATTGTCGAACGAACCAATGAGAAATTCTCATTGTAAATTGTTACCTGATCTTTAGCATTAAGGCATGTGATCAGGAACAGGGTTAAAATGATTATTTTAAATTTCATATTTCCTCCCATGATTTAATCAATAATTTGTTTTATTTTAGATACTATCATATCGATACCGATCTTATTCTTTCCGCCTTCCGGAATAATAACATGAGCATATTTTTTGCTTGGTTCTACAAACTCGATGTGCATTGGCCTCACAGTATAAAGATATTGATTTACAACAGATTGAAAATCTCTTCCACGTTCATTTATATCTCGCTGG
This sequence comes from Candidatus Cloacimonadota bacterium, assembly GCA_030600585.1. Classification (GTDB taxonomy): domain Bacteria; phylum Cloacimonadota; class Cloacimonadia; order Cloacimonadales; family TCS61; genus Tenebribacter. The sequence goes on from JAUVLU010000010.1 coordinate 60,545, forward strand.
ATCCTTCTTAATATCCTGATATCCGCATCGGTATCAACAAATATTTTTATATCCATCAAGTCTCTTAATTCAGAATTTTCAAATATTAGAATTCCTTCAATAATGATAAGTTTCGTTGGTTTTTTGCTTATTGTTTTATCTATTCTTGTATGAGTTTTAAAATCGTAAACCGGCATCTGAATTGTCTGATTACTTTTAAGAAGTTGAATATGCTGTATCAAAAGTTCATTATCTAAAGTATTTGGATGATCGAAATTTATTTTATTTCGTTTTTCAGGTGGAAGATGCCCAAAGTTTTTATAGTAACTATCCTGAGGAATCGTTGTAATTTTATCCTTAACTTCTTTTTGGATCGCATCTGTAATTGTGCTTTTACCGGAACCTGTTCCACCGGAAATTCCTATCACTACGGGAGAATTCATTTTTATTCCTTTTTATTATTATAAATAGCAACATTAAGTCCGGAATCTAAATTCAATGTTACGCTATCAAAGAGTTTACTGCTTTCTATGTAGTCAAGATATTCCTTAACTGTATTTTTATGAGAAATAACATTATCTGCAACTATTATTGCATTGTTGCTCAATTTATTTTGCAGTAATTCAATATAATTAATATAATTTATTTTTCCTGCATCAATGAAAACAAAATCGTATTTGCCGGTTAATTCAGGAATGATCAATTCAGCTTTTCCTAAGCGTTGTATAACATTATTTCTGTTTACGAGATTCTTTTTAGCCAGTTTAAATCTGCTTTCATCTATCTCGATAGTATCTACATCAGCACCACAAGTTTCCGCAGCGAGAGATAGCCAGAATGTTGAAAACCCGTTTGAAGTTCCGATCTCCAATATATGTTTAGGTAACTTTATTTTGATAAAAGTATATAGCAGTTCAGCCGTTGTCTGCGGAATATTCCATAAACGCTTGATATTATTTTTTTGAACTTCGAATCTTGCCAGTTCATATTTATATTGTTTTTTTAATCTTTCCATTTGTACTTCCCAAAAGTGCCTTTTAATCCAAAAAAAACAAAATATGGAATGTAGATCAGCTCAGCAATTGGGAAGACCCACATTAATCTTAATCTTTTAATTCGTGCTAAAAAAAGTGTTAACAGCAAAAATTCAGGTAATATCTTTAAAATAAGAATAATTACGAAAAATGATAATGAAAGCTTTGCAAAAAGAAATCCAATTAAACATCCAATAAAAGCTAAATAATATACAAATATAAATAGAGTCATAATTTTAATTGGTGTTGTATAATAACGCCATTTTGAGCCGCGTCGTGTTTCCTGCTGGATTTGTGAATCGGCTGTTGAATCTCTACCTGTGCAAACAATTGAATCTGGATGGAACATGAAATTCATTCGGCGAACATATTTCCCCATTTTTTGTATCAATAGAACATCATCACCCGATTTGATCTGACCAATATTGCCGAATCCGTCTGCTTTATAAAAAAGCTCTTTCCGATACGCCATATTCCCCGCAGTAATCGTAATACCCCAATTCCAACCGAAACTTCCAGCAATTACAGCAAAAATGGATGACCTTTCCAGATTTTTTAGAAATTCAAAAAAACGATTTTTATATTTAACATAAGAATATCCTGCGACAATATCCGTTTTATCGGTGAATTGATCATTGATCTGCTTGAGCCAGTTTTTGGTTGGAACGCAATCAGCATCTGTGAATGCAAGGATATTATGCTTAGCTGCCCTAATTCCTTTGTTCAGAGCGCCTTTCTTCCCTAAAAGGTGTTTTGATTCATTCTTGATCTGAAGTAATGTTATATTGCTGTTTTTCGCTTGAAACTCTTTAATAATATTAACCGTGTTATCTTCCGATCTGTCATCAACAACTATTATCTCATAATTTTCTTGCGGGTAATTCTGGGATATTAAAGAATCTAAAAGGTTGGGGAGATGCTTCTCTTCGTTTCTCGCTGCGATGATAACAGAAATATTATTGATCTTTGTATTCTTTGAATTCTCTAAAAACACAATTCCAATAAAAAATGAGAATATTATTGTGAAATAAAATATTGCGAATATATATATTATAAGTTCCATAATTTCCGTAATTCACAGTTGTTCTTGCAAAAACCTTGACCGTGAACCCTTTATAATAAATTTCTATTTCAAAAATAAATATATTAAATATTTAGTCAATGAATGAGTTCTGTATAATAGAGTGTTTTTAATGCGACGTTGTTAAGTGGATGTGATTGCGAGTAATCTTTCAACGGTATCGAACGAAGCAATCTCATACTTTATCATATACTTAAGTGTTTGTAATTGTTTAGTAAGAAAATATTTGAAAAACACTTCGTAATTACAATTTTAAATTATGCAGAACCATATTAGTAAATGATATTGGAGAGAAATAAATGGGTATAATTCCAAAAATAATCTTTAAAGCAAAGATCAAAGAAAAACTGGCAGCTCTCACGTTTGATGATGGACCTCATCCCGAGTTCACGATAGAGCTTCTTGATATATTTAAAGAAAACGGCATTAAAGCTACATTCTTTGTCACCGGCAAGAATATCGAAAAGTATAAAATGATAATTCGCAGAATGATCGCAGAAGGGCATGAACTCGGCAATCATACGTACTCGCATAAAAACTTGATATTTAAGAAAAAGAGCATGATCTTTGAAGAAATAGAAAGGACAGATAAATTATTACGTGATCTTGGAGTAAAAGGTGATATTTTTTTCCGACCACCTTACGGCAGAATTTTATTTGCAGCAGCAGCGGTTCTTGCATCTCTGAATAAAAAGGTGATTATGTGGAACATTCCAACAAAAGATTATAAAGAAAATGACCCTGATATTATTTTAAAAAGAATTTACAAACGTATCAAACCTGGATCAATAATCGAATTACATGATTGCGGCGTAGAAAGAGCAGGAAAGAAAATTGATAGGCAGGCTACCATTAACGCAGTAAAAATACTTATTAATGAATTACCAAAAAGAGGATATGAATTTAGAACTGTTTCAGAATTAATTAAATATTGAATCGGTATCTTCGATAAATTTTGCAATAGTTGGAGATTCTTTTTTGATATTATCCAATGTAAGATCAGTTATTACTTTCTTATTTTTATCTTCTTCAAGTGTAAAATCAACTTTAATTTTCAAATTGAAATGTTTTGAGAAAATATCAGAAATTATTTCTTTCTCATCTCTTAACATATCGTATGCTAAAGAATTAGCTGAGGCTAAGTGAAGGAAATTATTAGATAAGTTACGTATTTTACATTTTAATAAATAGTTAGATACAATAGGCTTCTGTTTTGAAAGTGTATTTGTAATGCTTTCTAAATTCTCTTCAACTGCTTCAATAGTTAATTTATCGATCTTAGGTTTTTCCTGTTCAGCCTCTTTTTGGATTTCAGCTTTTACTTCTTCTGTTTTATCATGCATTGTAGTAATTGGTTGTTGTGGTATTACAACCTTTTTATTTTCAACCGGTTGCATTCTAATTGGCTGAACTTGTCTTGGCTGTGTCTGAACAGGTTTACCTGTATTTATCGAATCGATAAGTTTATCAAGAGATTTAAGTTCTGTTAGACGTGATATTTTTATAAATGCCATTTCTGTTACCAATGTTGGATTACTGCTGCTTTTAATATCCATTTTGGTTTTGATCAGTATCGTCATGATATATAAAAGATCGGCATCTTCGAATTTATCTGATATTTCCAACATTTGCTTTCTGTTAGCTTCTGAGATTGTTGGAATTTTTATTTCAAGCTTTAGCAGCAGCAGATTCCTGATGTAATCTAGCATTCCATTTAGAAATTCCTGAATATCATTTCCTTTTTCTAAAATATCATGTAACAATTCAATTATACCAGATGCATTTTTTTCTATAACAGAAAGTAATATCTTATAAAAAATATCTGTATGTACAATTCCAAAAATTGATAGCACATCGATAAGTGAGATATAATCTTTGCCGTAAGCAAGAACCTGATCCATCAGAGAAAGAGCATCACGCATACTGCCGTCGGCTTTTTTGGCAATTGCAAATAATGCTTCGGGATCAATAGTTACGCCATCGATCTTACAAATGGAATTCAATCTATCTATTATAGCAGGAATTGGAATTCTTTTAAAATCAAAGCGCTGGCATCTGGAAATTATAGTGGGAATAACTTTATGCGGTTCGGTTGTGGCAAAGATGAACACAACGTTCTCAGGTGGTTCTTCCAAAGTTTTAAGAAGTGCGTTAAAAGCATTTTTAGAAAGCATGTGCACCTCATCGATAATGTAGATCTTATTGCGTGAATTTGAAGGAGAATACATCAGCTCTTTCTGAAGATCGCGAATATCTTCTACTCCCGTATTAGAAGCTCCGTCGATCTCGATAACATCGGTTGAAATGCCCTGTGTGATCTCAGTACAGTTCTGGCAAGTATTGCAGGGTGTTATTGTAGGACCATCATTCAAACAATTCAGGCTCTTTGCAAATATCCTTGCTAATGAAGTTTTTCCAACTCCTCTGGGTCCTGTAAAAAGATATGCCTGCGCTGTTCTATCCATCTCTATTGTGTTTTTTAAGATATTTGTAATATGATCTTGAGCATATACTTCATCAAATGTTTGCGGTCTGTATTTCCTTGCTAATATTAAATATGCCATTAATTCCTCATTATCCAATTTTCACTTTTTGGAATTTCCATTACAGCCTATATTTGTCAATTAAAAATCTTCCGGTTCTCTATGAAATTCATTTATCACTGACAATTGAATTGGATTTACTTTTTTCTTGACTCTCAAAGTGGTGTTTTTTTTCTTCAATTGCATGTGCAGAAGTGGCGGAATTGGTAGACGCGCTAGGGTCAGGGTCTAGTGGGCGCATGCCTGTCCGGGTTCAAATCCCGGCTTCGGCACCAATATTCAGGTTTCGCTGAAATCCCGATATATCAGAAATATATCGGGATTTTTATTTGCACCAAAATTCGCTTGTAATAATCACGATTAATTGTTAGAAAAATTAAAATTTCTTGAAAGGATTGACTATGGAAACAATATCGGACGCTACTAAAGGTTTTGTTGATTTACGACGGCATATGTGGATGGCCGGTGTTGAAATGGAACTGCGCAGGCTAATATGGCAGATAGCGGTGACGGGGAAATACATCTCGGCTAAAATTCACGATTCTAACCGGAAATTTGCCGGCTTTAAGAATATTTATGGTGAAGAACAGCTCACACTGGACAGGAGTAGCGATGAAATCCTCCAGAGTCAGCTCAAGTTTTCAGGGTTTGTGAGAGAATATGCCTCCGAAGAACAGGACTCTATAATCCATATAGGAAAAGGAAGTGAGAAATACTTTGTAACCGCAGATCCTCTGGACGGATCTTCTCTTGTGGATACCAATCTGGCCATTGGAACGATCATAGGTATCCACGACGGATCTATATTGGGAGAAAGGAAGAGTGATCTGGTAGCAGCAATGTATATCACTTACGGTCCCTTGATCACAATGGTCTATTCGACGGGTAAAGGAACTCACGAATTTGTTTTAAACAGAGAGGGTGAATACGTTTTATCAGAAGATAATATCACTTTAAGTGAGCGGGGTTCTATTTACGGTTTAGGGGGATTAAGAAAGGACTTTACCCCGGAACATCTAAAGTTTGTAGAATATCTGGAAAGTGAAGGATACAAACTGCGTTACAGTGGGGGATTTGTGCCCGACATCAATCAGGTTTTAATTAAAAAGGGTGGGATTTTCTCTTATCCCGCCTTGAAAGGGAACCCAGAAGGGAAATTGCGTCTCATTTTTGAGCTTCAACCTATGGCGTTTATCATGAAGCATGCGGGGGGAATGGCCACAAACGGGAAAGAGGATATCCTTTCAATCAAGCCAAATAGTTTGGATCAACGATCACCTATATACATTGGAAGCCGGTTCGAAGTGAAAAAGGCGAAAGAGTTCTTAAATAAAAGTTGATTTCTACCCCAGTTCCATTTGCAAGAGGTAATGACCATGATCTATGATAATGTTGACCAGTTGAAAAAAGAAATGGAAGGTGTATTAAAAGTTGAAGGAAACGATGTCAGGGTACTGGATGCGGAAATACTCCGAAGCAGACTGATCGATGACCTGATCTACTCTGCCGTATTCAATCCCGATAAAGAGACGGCGGATGCGGCTAAGTGGCTCATCAGGCGGGCCGGGGTCGCCCTCGGTATTGTCTCCGCATCCATTCAATCTCTCTATGAGGCCATGGGCAGGGGGGAAGTGGCGGGTTTTACTGTTCCAGCCATTAATATTCGAGGGATAACTTATGATTCTGCCCAGGCGGTTTTCCGCTCTGCAATCATAGGGGATATAGGAACGATTATCTTTGAAATTGCCCGCTCGGAGATCGGATATACTGACCAGAGGCCGGATGAATACACCGCCGCGGTTACCGCTGCCGCCATTAAGACAGGGTTCCAGGGACCGCTCTTTATGCAAGGCGATCATTTCCAGGTCAATTTAAAGAAATTCACTGCAGATCCCGCCACAGAGGTTGAAGCGGTCAAAGATATAATCAAGGAAGGAATCGAGGGTGGATTTTATAATATCGACATCGATACCTCCACAGTGGTGGATTTGAGCAGACCCACTATCAAGGAACAGCAGGAAAGGAACTATAGTATTGCAGCCGATATGACCGCTATGATCCGGGATATAGAACCGAAGGGAGTTACGGTTTCTGTTGGCGGTGAGATCGGAGAGATAGGCGGTAAAAACAGTACCGTTGAAGAATTGCAGGCTTTCATGGACGGTTATCTGGAAGAATTGAGGAAAAAGGAAGAAGGATTGAAGGGAATCAGTAAGATCAGCGTACAAACAGGGGCCACGCACGGCGGAGTTCCACTGCCTGATGGTACAATAGCAAAGGTTAAGATCGATTTTGATACCTTGAAAAAATTATCTGGGGCCTCCAGATCCGAATATGGACTCTCGGGCGCTGTCCAGCACGGGGCATCCACTCTTCCGGATGAGGCATTCGATAAATTTCTCCAGGCAGGAACTTCCGAGGTTCATCTGGCAACTGGGTTCCAGAACATCATTTACGACAGCCATGACTTTCCCGCAGAACTGAAAGAAAAAATCTATGCTTATATAAAGTCAGAACTGAGTGGAGAACGGAAAGACACGGATACAGAAGAGCAGTTCATTTACAAGACCAGAAAGAAAGGGTTCGGTTCTTTTAAAAAGGAAATGTGGTATTTACCTCCAGAAATCCGGAAGGCAATTGGAGAAGAGTTAGAAAGTAAATTTTCCTTCCTCTTTAACAAATTGAATGTATTGAACACAAAAGACGTGGTTAATAAGTTTGTAAAGCCTGTGGATGTGCCTCTGGAAAGACCGGATTCCTTGAAGTAAGGTAACTATATCAATGGGATCTGAACTTCGCTATTTATCGACGTTTGAAGGAATGTCTTTTGTTTGAAATTACATTGTTCTCCACCTGTTTGAATATTTTTTTTGCCCTATCGGTGGAATCAGTCATGCTTGTCCTTGCTCTCAATTCGAGATATTTTTCTATCAACCGATTTTCCTCTTCATCTCCCCAACTTTGTGGGTCATCGATTTGGAATTCGCTATCCAATGCTTTGACAGCATCACCCATAATACGGGGAACATGACCTGGACGATTCACATGTTGATCTAACATTAATGCCACACCATATTCCGAGGTAATATAATCACTGACATAAAACTTGCCAATTTTTCTATTACCCAGATGATAAAAAAGATCTATCCTCTCCATAGCATGCAGGGTTTGAATCTCTCTAACATCATTATCATGTCCGGCAAGCCAAAACCGATACGCCCACGACAGACTGCGGAGGGAAGATTTTCCCGCTGCATCCTCAAGCAATACCCCTCGCAGTGTGAAATAACCCCGCGGGGCAACACCGATTGGAGAGCGTACGCCAGTAATTGCTAAACCATATTTTCCAAAGTATTCCTCAAAAGTATCTGAATAGCGGTCTCGCAATCGCTGCAACAATGCAGGCAACTCCCCAGCCGCACTACCGGTACCACTGGTCCATTGAAAAATTCCAAAAGAGAGAAAGGCATTATCCCAGGTATTGATGGCCTCGAACTTTCCTTCATTCTCGGAAACGGCCATCATGGTTTTAAGTAATGAGTCAGAGATATCGGAAAACCGATTACGATTATTATCAATAAATTGAGCAATAGAAGTTTTCCCGTAATTAAAGACACCTTTTCTAAACTTCTTGGCAAATTGAGTTCCGTCCGGCGCTAATGCGGTCTTATCATCGAAACGAAATCCCGCAATATCCTTATGTTCCTCAGCAGGTGCTTTTTTTTCTTCAGGATCGATTCTTACGTACTTCGAGCTTACGAATCCAGATAGACCAGCTTCTCGAACATTCAACCAGTTCTCAATCCTGCCCAAAATTTCAATTCTCGTATTGCGGGGCAGGACTTTTAATACCGGACCTCCTGGAGAGGCACGCATGTTTAACACCGATTTTCACAGATGGTTAAACCGACATAATTTTCCCCC
>JAUVLU010000017.1 GCA_030600585.1 Candidatus Cloacimonadota bacterium
CTTACATATTTGCAGGCACCGGAAGATCTTGTGACTTCCGTAATTAGCAATGACGTAAATTTAGAATGGAATATGGCTGCATTGAGAACAAACGGAACAAGAAAAGAAAAATTGAGCTTAAACAATATTTCATCAAACAGAAAAATCGGATTTGAAGAATCCAATTCAACTCAAACAAATACGCGTTCACTTACAGGTTTCAAGGTTTACAGGAATAATATTGAGATCGTTCAAATAAACGATCCATCTCTGACTACATATGCAGATAATGGATTGGACTCAGGAGATTATTCTTATTATGTAACAGCCACGTACGATGACGATAATGAGTCTTTACCTTCTAACACAGAAGAAGTTACCATAATTCTTGATCCACCGGCAAACCTTACGGCAGAATCACAAGAACCGGATATTATTCTTAACTGGGATGCCGCCTCTGCTCTAAGAAGTTTAACCGGATATAGAATTTATCGTAATAATGTTTCTATCGCTGATGTAACTGACGCAACAACCTATACAGATTTAAATGTTCCCACCGGAACTTATACATATTTTGTAACCGGAATATATGGACAATATGAATCAGAATCGACAAATGAGGTTATCGTAGAGCATACAGAAGCTGATGATCCGCTTATCCCAACACATACCGCTCTTATTGGTAATTATCCAAATCCGTTCAATCCTACAACAACTATTTCTTTTTCTGTAACACAAAATTCCGATTTTGTGAATCTTAGTATTTACAATCTAAAAGGACAGAAAGTGAAAACTCTGGTTAATGCAACTTTATCATCAGGTTTTTATACTTATGTTTGGAACGGAACAGATGATAGCGGTAAATCGGTAACATCCGGTATATATTTCTACAAGATGCGGAATGCGGATTATTCCAAAACCAGGAAGATGATCCTCCTAAAATAATGGCGGACAAGTCCTGATGAAATAGTGACATATACTATATTCTTGTATCCAAGCCCCAGCTTGGATACAACTGGTACAGAATAATTTTTATTGAATTGGGTTACCAAGCTGGGGCTTGGAAACCAGAATAATAGGAATTTATGTGTGTATTCTCGTTCCTCCCGAAAGCATTCGGGATCTTGGGAATGAGAGTGTTGGCTACCAAGCTTGGAAAGTGAAATAAATAAAAAAGATTTCACGTCCTAAAGGCTTGGTAACCGGTAAAGCACAGGACAGGCAGAATAAATATTTATTAAATAATTGGAGGAAATGTGAAAAAGTTTCTTTTACTAATGTTGCTGTTATTTACAGCACACTCACTTTTTGCGGTATTGGAATATCAAATATCCGGTGATGGTTTGGGTATCACTTTTATTAATGATGATAAATCTTTGGAACAAAGTGACTTGAATAAGATAATTGCATTACCGTCTATGAGTGTGGAAATTATGATTAATGGATGTGAAATAGCTGAGTATTCTGATAATGGAGAATTACTTAGAACACACTCTATTGGCGGTGAGGACTATATTGAACTACAAAAAAGTTTTGTGATGCGAGATCTCTATGCTCATCAAATTAAAATAAACAAAACTAAAAAGACAGATGGAATATCAACTGTTTTGAAAAGTATGGATATTGAATTGAAAATGACAGATCCGGTTCAAATTCCACAAAGGATCTCTTCGGCATTTCTACCGATTTATAGTTCCATAGTAGATAACTTCGAGAGATCATACTTGCGGGATGCTTCAGTAGCACCAGCTAAAATGCTTATCATAACTCATCAAAGTTTATTGAACGATGTACAGGTTTTTACTGACTGGAAAAATCAAAAAGGAATTGAAACTGAAGTTGTAACAATAGAAGATATTGGTAGTACAAATTCTCAGATAAAGGCATATATTCAAAATATTTATGATACATCAGAAGACCCACCTGATTATATTCTTTTAACAGGTGATACGGACAATATTTACGAAATACCTTCTTTCTATATAGTAAGTACCGGAGGAGATAATAATGTTACCGACCATCCATACACACTTTTAGATGGTGACGATTATTTTCCGGAAATGATCATCGGCAGGATGTCATTTGATGTTTTAATAGAATTCCAAACTATGATAGCAAAGACTCTATACTATGAAAAAGAACCGTTTATGGATACTACTCACTGGTTTGAGAATGCTACGCTTGTAGCTGGAAATTACAGTTCCTCTCCACCATATCCTACAACTCCCGTAAAAGTTACAAAATGGCTTAATGATAAAATGCATGAATACGGTTACCAGGATATTGATGAGTTTTATTATTGGCCTCCATATTATAATGTTAATCCGGGTACATCTCTGATCACTGCTTCTATAAATGATGGAGTGGGAGTTGTAAGTTATCGCGGTTGGGGAGATGCCAATGGCTGGCATTTTCCACATTATCACGTAGATAATATGGATGACTTAAATAATTACAAAATGCTGCCTATTATGACATCGATCGTATGTAATACCGGAGATTTTGCAAACAGTGTTGATCCTTGTTTCGGTGAAGCTTGGATAAGACTGGGTAGTCCTTCGAACCCAAAAGGCGGCGTAGTCTTTATAGGTCCATCTGATCTGCATACAAGTACAAAACTAAATAATTCTATCTTCTCAGGTTTTTGGTACGGAGTGCTGGATGAAGATAACCTTGCTTTTGGAAGTGCTGTATTACGCGGAAAATATGAACTTTATGATAATTTTCCTTTAAATAGAGAACCGGGCGGCGATGTTGAGTTTTATTTTCATGTTTATAATATTCTCGGTGATCCTTCATTATCTATCTGGACAACAGTTCCACAGGATATTTCCTGCTCTTTACCTGCGGAAGTTAATATTGGAACGAACTTCATTGAAATAGATATGCCAAATTTGGACGGAGCAATTGTAACAGCAATTAAAGATGAAGAATTTTCTTCTACTGCTGTTGTAGAAAACGGTTCTGCTCTTGTTTATCTTGAGTCTTTAACAGAAGGCGAAATCTTACTTACTATTACAAAACCAAATTATCATCCGTTACAAGATACAATCAATGTTATACAGGCTGATGTCGATCTTGGTCTTGAGAATGTTTCTCCGGCAAGTGCAATAATCGCAGGAGTAACTGTGCAGCTCGATCTTACTTTGAAGAACTTTGGAACTCAAACTGCAAGTTCGGTTTCTGCAGATCTTAATTCAAGTAATGGTAATATGAATATTATTACAACATCTGCCGATTTTGGTGATATTAATGCCGGATCTACAGCAACGGAAGGATATGAGATCGAGATAAATTCTAACTGCCCGAATAACGAGATTATCGAATTTAATCTTGCAATTTCCGATGGCAGCACCTCTAAATTCCAAATTATTGTCAGCAGTTTAATATTTGAATTTGAGAATGTTGTTGTAAATGACGAGAATGGAATTCTGGAACCGAACGAGGAAAGTGATATTTCTGTTTCCTTTAAAAATATCGGTTCTTTTAACGCAACTTATCTCGGTGCTGAGCTTATTGCATTATCCGAAGATGTAAATATAATAATTTCCAACTTTGCGGTGGGTAATGTAAATATTGATGAAACAGCTATAGCTGAATTTACCGTTCAGGCTGCAGAAGATTGTTTTGTTGGAATAAGCGTTCCATTCCAAATGAATATCTCCGATGCTGACGGGCTAACAACAACTATTTATTTTAGTCTGGAAATTGGAGATATTGATCAATATGCACCGACAGGTCCTGATGTTTTTGGATATTATGCTTATGATAGTTTTGACCAGTTTTATGTAAATTGCCCTGAATATGAATGGATCGAGATCGATCCGCAGGAAGGCGGCAGTGGACAGGTATTTGAGCTGGGTGATGATAGATCAGAGACGATTTCAATGCCATTTGATTTCCAATTTTATGGTGAAGTCAGCGACAGTTTGACAATATGTACAAATGGCTGGATAGCGATGCAGCCAACTTGGGAAACATATTTTAGAAATTGGAATATTCCTTCCGCTCTGGGTCCGTATGGCATGATAGCTCCTTATTGGGATGATCTTATCGGAGAAGTTATTGGAGACGAACATGCTTATATGCGGATCTGTTATTTCTATGATGAAATAGAAAATATCTTTATCGTAGAATGGAATAAATGTGTTAATAGATACGATAATACATCTATTGAAAAATTCGAGATTGTTCTCTATGATCCGGCCTTTTATCCAACTGTTAGCGGTAATGGTAATATCCAGTTTAATTATAAATTAGTTAATAATCCCGATGCAAGTAGTAATTATGCTACAGTAGGAATTGAAAATTACGATCAATCTGCAGGATTACTTTATACTTATACTAATATCTATCCGCAAAGTGCTTCACCTCTTCAAAATGAATTTTCAATCAAGTTCACAACACAAGAACCGGAGTTTATTGCTCCTGCAGTTCCAACAGCAGATTTTACTGTTGAGAGAACTTATGGCATTACTCCTTTTGAAGTGAGCTTCATTAATCTCACTTCTCCACCTTATTATTATAATGAATTTATATGGGAATTCGGAGATGAAGGTGCAACTTCAGAAGAACGCCATCCAATTTATACTTTCTCTGATCCGGGGAGTTATGATATTACACTTTCGGTAGAAAATATAGAAGGTTCAGATGAGATCACTAAAAATGGATATATAAATGTTCATTCGGCTGAAGGATTGATCTGGCCCGGAGATACTAATAATAATGGTGTTGTGAACGCAGAAGATATTTTGCCGATCGGTGTTTATTGGCGTCAAAGCGGTAATGCCAGAACTAATGCATCTCTTGTATGGGAAGCTAATGATTACCCCGGAGGATGGGAAATAGATGTAGCATCACTGGCAGATTGCGATGGTAATGGTGAAGTTAATATTGCCGATGTCCTTGCTATTGGTTTGAACTGGGGAGCTGTTCATAGTTCAGTTATGAGTTTACCACCATTCAGCCCTGAAGAATTAGAAGCAAGCCGTTCTAATTTTGAAGATATTTACTATTCTTTGGGAAATACCGGAAATGAACTGTTGATAAAAAATTATATTGCTCGTGAATTTGACCTGCCGATTATTCAGCCGATCGAGATAAATAGTCTGAAACAAAATTATCCCAATCCTTTTAACCCGGAAACTAATATTTTCTATTCTATCATAGATAATGGCTCTGTGGAATTATCTATCTATAATATTAAAGGTCAGCTTGTAAAACAACTCGTGAATTCCTCTATGAATGCAGGTGAGCATAATGTTATATGGAATGGAAAAGATTCAACCGGCAGAAAAGTGAGTAGTGGATTGTATTTCTATAAACTGAAATTAAATGGAAAAACAATTGATACAAAAAAAATGATGTTATTGAAATAGGAACACAAAGCTATGTCTTTGTGAGGTAAAATAGAAAAATGGAGAATAAAATGTTTAGAATTGTGTTTAATCCCGAAATATTTGGGAAAAAAATATTCTTCCTGTTAATAATTGCGACAATGATATTTTCGATATCCTGCTCGAGTGATTCAACAGAACCTGAAGAAGAAAATCTTAAATTAATATTCAGTCCGGCAGAACAAACTGTACCGATAAATACGGAAGCCGATTATGTTATTAAGGTTGAAAACGCTGAGAACTTGTTCGGTTTTTCTGCTGAAATTGTATTTGATAATTCAGTAGCAGAATTAGTTTCAAATAGTGTGGTCGTTGGAGGATTCTGGAATACTGATTTGGTTGAGATGAGTGTTATTGAAGATGACAGACTAAGTATTACGATAAGTTTGCAGCAGACTTCCAATGAAGATGGTATCGATGGTAATGGAGAGCTTTTTACTTTTAATATTAAGGGTATTGCAGTTGGAGAAAGTGATCTGATATTTGAAAATTTACTAATGATCGATGAGGATGGTGATGCAGTTTCTAATTTTGATGGAATCGAGATCATAAGCGGGGAATTAATAGTAGAATAATATGTATGGTTTGATAATTGGATTGATGATGTTGATAACTTTTGGGATTTATGAATTCCAGAAGTGCAAGATCAGCAGAAAAAAAATTCCTATGATCATTCACGTGAATGGAACCAGGGGTAAATCTAGTGTTACACGTCTTATTGCTGCCGGACTTCGTGCCGGAGGGAAAAAGACGATCGCCAAAACTACAGGTTCTGCTCCAGCATTAATTTACGAGGATGGAAGTGAAATACCTATTATAAGACATCATGGAGCGAATATTAAAGAGCAGATCAAAATCATAAAATTTGCCGCAAAAAGAAAAATTGATATTCTTGTTCTTGAGTGTATGGCTGTTACTCCTGAATACCAATGGGTTACAGAACATGAGATAGTACAATCGAATATTGGTATTATTACAAATTCCAGATTAGATCACTTAGATGTTATGGGACCCGGATTAAGGAATGTAACACGCTCTCTTTGTAATACAATTCCCAAACATGGTGTTCTGTTTACTGCCGAGAAAAAAGTTTTTTCTATTATCCAAAAAGAAGCAAAGAAAATTCACTGTGAGATAATTCAATCTGATGATTCCGAAATTTCCAACGAAGATATACATGGATTTTCATATATTGAACATAAGGATAACGTTGCTCTATCAATAAAGGTCTGCGAGCATTTTGGAATTGATAAAAAAACGGCTATTGAGGGTATGTATAATGCACAACCTGATATTGGAGCAATGGAAATTTATAAACATAAAATCAAAAATAAAGAACTTCATTTCGTTCACGCTTTTGCAGCAAATGATCCGGAATCTACAGAATTTGTTATCAACTCGGTAAAAAGTCTTTACCCTCATACTCATGCGGTTGCCATTGTGTTAAGTACGAGAGCGGACAGATTATTCCGTTCCAAACAGCTTGTACGTATGCTTAAAGATGTAGATCATGACCACTTATATTTGATTGGTGAACAAACCAATACAATATATTCTTATGCGATGAGTAATAACTTGGATAAGAAAATAATTACTGATTGCGGTTGGGTAACCGGAGATGAGTTGACAAATTATGTAGTAAAATTACCAGCGAAAGAGATACTTATACTGGGTATTGGTAATATCGGTGGGAATGGTGGAATTATTGTAAATTATTATAAAGAAAGGAATAAAAATGTTTGAAGTTGCAATTGGTTTAGGAGTATTGATCAGCTTGTTCTTTCTGGAGATTTTTGGGGCAGCTGCGGGTGGAATAGTGGTTGCCGGTTATGTGGCGATGTATCTGCATCAACCCATCACAATTTTAGCAACATTATCAATTAGTATTATCGTATTTATAATTGTTAAAATTCTTGGTAACTTTATATTTATTTATGGAAGAAGGCGGATGGTAATAACCGTTCTTCTCGGATTTATTATTGGTTGGCTGGCTAGATACTATGGTGTTTTTGCCAATCTCTCGTCAGATTATTCTGTTAATGTAATTGGATTTATTATTCCGGGTCTTATTGCTAATGCAATGGAAAAACAAGGTATTATTAAAACGCTTTCTATCATGTTTATAGCGGCAGTGATTGTGCGATTTTTATTAATATTGATATTTGGCGGAGAGATCATAGGATAAGGAGAATCATGTTTATTCCCAGTGCAAAATCAAAATTTAGTTTAATTATTTTAATGCTTGTTGCAATAGCATTATTTATATGGGTAGATAATTCACGAGTTTTTATGAGTGATAAATATTATGAAGAGAAGCTTGCAGCGGCTGAATTAATGCAAAGAGCTGAATTAGCTATAAAGGAATATAGAAATTCAGAAGGAATATATATAGATGAAGTTAACGATCCTAATAGAACTGCAATGATAGGTGAAAAACAATCACCAATTGTTACAGATCGTGGTGATCTGACTTCTAAACTGACGAGTTTGAATCCGAATTTTGCAGCATTGGTAGTTGAGATGTTCAAAGAAGCTAATTTAAAAAAAGGTGATAAGATCGCAATTAGTTGTACAGGTTCCTTCCCTGCATTAAATATTGCCGTATTAAGTGCTGCAAAGATTATGGAATTGGAACCCGTGATCATATCTTCGGTCGGAGCTTCCATGTTCGGGGCTACAGATCCAGATTTTACCTGGCTCGATATGGAAGAATTCTTTATTCAAAAAAATATATTTGAATTTCAAAGTATAGCTGCTTCAATTGGCGGTGGACGCGATCTCGGAAGAGGATTGAGCAAAAACGGGCGTGAACTTATTATTAAGAATATCAATAAACATAATATTCAATTAGTTCATGAGGAAACATTAGAACAGAACATCTTTAAGAAAATGGAACTTTTTAAAGCTTCCGGTCAAAATAATATTGCTCTTTATGTAAATATCGGAGGTGGACTTTCCAGCATTGGGGTAACATTGAATGGGAAATTGATCGATCCGGGATTTCATCGTTATCTTTCATTAATAAATACACCTCTTAAAGGTACAATGCTGCTTTTTGCGGATGAAGGAATACCTGTTGTTCATCTGTTAGACATCACCAGACTCGCGGAAAAAAAAGAGCTTCCAATAGCTCCAGATCCGCTTCCTGAGCCGGGTAATGGAAGTATGTTCGAAAATGAAAAGTATAATCTTACAATTACCTCCATTTCTTTTGCAATATTAGTGATTCTAATTTTAATTGTGATATTTTTTGATCATAAAGAATTAAAAATAAAAGATGATGAAATCAATGTTTAAAATGAAAAAGATACTTATATCATTAGCATTATTAGGAATAACTCTCTCAGTTATGGCTGCGGATATCCACTATAATTCGGATCCGGAGGAGTTCTTAGTTTACAACAGAAGAAACAGTAAGATCTATAATTATTTTCTTCTTAAACCTGCTGAGAATATTTCCTGTACTCTTATCAATGTAGATACCCTGAATGTGTATTCTCGTACAATTATAAACAATGTTTTTTCATTAAATTATCAATATAAGGTTAAAATTGGGAATATAGAGAAAGTATTGGAAAAATTTGCTAAACTAAGTAAAACAAGCAGAAGTGTTAATGGGGAAAATATTTCCAGCTATAATAAATTCGCAAAAAAAATAAATGAGGAAAAAGTCTCATTTACATTAACGAATATTTCGCAGAATGATCTGGTTTTCAAAATCTCTGCAAATAATGTTGTTACTTCCAACAAAGAAATAGATTATATCCGTTATACACCAAGTTTTTATGGAGGCGAAAAAACTTTAGTTATTAATCAGAAAGAATATACATATTACATACCCAAATCAGATAAAATCCAACTAACTCTTGAAGGTCCGATAGTATTGAAGATAATTAGCCGAATGTTATTTGATACAAATTACATAAATGATTCAGGATATCGTTATAGGGTGTTTGACAATAGAGAGTTTTTTACTGAGTTTACTGAGAAGGCTTATAAATCTAAGAGTAGCTGGATCAGTAATGAACCTGATTTAATTCCTTCTACCGGTGATGTGAATATAATAAAACTATCTGCGGGGATTCATCACATTTCTATTGAGGATAAAGATAAAAACAGAGATCTGATCTTTAGATTTTATATAAATAAAGAGTCAGTTGAGATTGAAAAGCAATGAAAAAATATTTATTCTTATTTATGATAATTATTGCAAGTTCACTTGCAGCAAAGAATTTTTTATTCTATGCTGACATCTCATTGAAAACTTCTTATAATAGCAATATCCTAAGTCTTTCACAAAATGATCTGGATAGATTCGTTAGCGGTAAAGAATTAGATAAATTTTCACTTAAAACTTCTGATGATCTTATCACTTCCGCAAAAGTAGAATTGAATTTGAAACACCGAATTATGGCTGGTCATACTCAAATTAACAGAATTGCTATAAAATATAATAAATATTTAAAGAACGATTTTAAAGATAATTATTATTTGGAATTTGCTTTAAAACAATTTTTAAGTAAAAAGCTGAATTTTGGATTTTATTATTACCACTATCCTGAAATTTATATCAACAAATATGATAGTGTATTGGACACTGAAACTGTTTTCCGTGACTTTACATATTCCAAGAATATTTATCTCGGCAAAGTAAATTACAAACTTAATTCAGAATTTCAATTTAATTATAAATTGTGGTTTTCACAATTATTCTATAATGAATATTTCACGGAATATGATGCAGAAAATATTGAAAATGGAATTGAAATTAAAATAATTCCGGCAAGTTGGATCAGGATCATTTCGGGTTACACATATAAAATATCAAATGCAAAAGCGGGAGGTGCTTTTAGTAATCCGCAGCAGGTAACAATAATAAAAGATGCATCTTATCAAGCTGATATATTTGATCTCTCATTAGATTTTCCTGCAGTAATGTCGGCGTTTTCAAATCCGGTTAATTTTAGTCTTGGTGCAAAATATGAACATTATTATTTCCATGCTGAAAATGAACTGGATGAATATCATTATGGCAGAGAAGATAAGATACTAACTTTTAATTCCGATGCAAAATGCAAAATAACGGATGTTATTTCGCTTAAATATTATTACAAGTACAAGGTTAGAAAAACCGGTTCGCCCTACACAAATGTTGAAGTAGATAAAGAATACAACTTATACGAAACAGGTATGTCGCTGGTTTATTCTTTGTAATATTAACACGACACATTTGTCAGATATGTCCCATAAATGTCACGATAATAATATATATACATAATTTGTCTAATATACCTTAAAACTTATATTTTTACATAAAGTGTTTTGACCTGTAGATTTATGTAGATGCCGGAATCTACTGAGAAAAATTGATGATTTTGGATTAATTATTGCATAAATATAAAGATAAGTTCATTAAAATAATAATTTTAGATTGACAGTAAAATTGAGATAATTATTTATACATGGGTAAACATAAAAAGAAAAAATACATGTTCCTGAAATAGGAGGAAATATGAAGAAATATTTATTAGTTTTATTTATAGTTTTGGTTTTTAGTACTTTGGTTTTTGGGGTAGCGACTGTTGCTACCGTGGGGATGTCAAATACGAGTGGTGGTGGGACTGGCACTAATAGTATTCAGGCAGGTGGAGCAGTATATATTAGTGGTACAGCTTCAAATTTAACTCTAGCTTATCAAATTAATAATGTTTATAATGGAGATACAGGTTCGACTATAGTAGGTGATCTTTATCTCACATATTGGTCACAAACACCTAATAGTGATTATACAGGTTCAATTTATGGTCCAAGTGTTACATTGGACACTTTTGCAGGAAGTGGCCCAAATCAAACTACCTTCACAGCTGATTTTACAATGCCAACAACTGGAATTCCTAGTAATACTCTTTACATAACAATATATCTTGGTTTAGAAGAGAGGAATAGAGGTAATTATGGTTATGGAGCAGTAATTGAATCTGATGTTGATGTTACCTCTGCCCCAACTGGATATTTTACTCGTCTGGACTATACAGCCGACACCTCAACCGAAGCACCCACCTTAGATTTACCCTTATCTAATGCAACCATTGGTGCAAGTTTTGATCTTCAATATGACCAGCCGGAAACTGCTTATGCAAGTACTGTAAAAATAACATTAACACGTACAGCCGGATCAGCTGATACTGAATCACCTCACGTATTAGAGGTTGATAGTGAAGCTTCCGATACGGATATACTATTAAATATTAAAGGTGATGGACTCGGAGGAGCAACTGGTGTAAGTTTATTTAGTGGTGGCAACCTTCTTGTTACCGGTTCCATTTATACTATAAGAATAGAATATCAGGATTTGGCTCAGAATCCGATTGCTTATGATGAACATTATGGAATCACGTATGATTCCGGTGCTCTTTTAGAAGTATCCGGTAGTGATTATAATGCTGGAACAAGTTTTAGCCCGGGATCAACTGATAATGCTTTCTTCCGTATCCAGATGCAAAAATCTATCAGTGGAGGAGAAGATGCTACAGTTAGTTCAATTGAGTTTGCTTTGGATCTCGGTACTTTTCAATCATCTGATGTTGATGCTATTAGGATTTGGAGATCAACAAATAATAGTAGTTTTGAATCTGGTACCGATATTCTAATAGCTTCTGATACTTCATCTCCGTTTGATCCATTCAACACTGGTACTATTAGCGAATCTATTGGTGGTGCAGCCCCAGTTTATTATTTTTTAACAATTGATGTTTCTTCAACTGCGAGCGGAACTGATGAGATAGGTGCAAGGATAATAGAAGCAGCAGATATTTCAGCATCAATTACGGTATCAGGTAATTTCCCAATAACCGGAAGTACTCATCCATTACCGGTAACTTTAACCAGTTTTAATGTAGTGCTGTCAGATCAACCGGTAATACACTGGGTAACCCAAAGTGAGACAAATAATGCTTATTGGAATATATACAGAGGAATATCACAAAATTTAGGACAAACAATTCAAATCAATTATGGCGATATGATATTTGGACAAGGTACTGTTACCGAGCCAACAACATATTCTTATATGGATAATTTCCCAGTTTTAGAAAATACAACATACTGGTACTGGCTGGAATGTGTTGATAATGCCGGTGAAGCAGATATATTGGGTCCTGTTTCATTATTTATTCCTGAAGGTAACGGCAATAATGGAACACCCGCAACACCGGATGATTATGGTCTTAAACAAAACTTCCCAAATCCTTTTAACCCGGATACTATGATCAAGTTTGCACTTGACGAAGACAGTCCTGTTCAACTTACTATTTACAACATTAAAGGTGAAAAGATCAAAACTATCTTTGAAGGCAGCGTTCCGGCTGATATTATACAAACAGCATATTGGAACGGTAAAGATAAAAGTGGGAAAGATGTTGCAACCGGAGTATATTTGTATCGTTTGATGACAAACAAAACAAAATACATCAAAAGAATGTTATTAATGAAATAATCCAAAATAAAAATAAAGATTAGCCCTACCGGTTTTTTCGGTGGGGCTTTTTCTGTTTTGTAGCCTATGCGTAAACGCATAGGCTATTTATCTATATCTGAAGTAAGTTCGGCTTACCTTTGACAAAAGCGACAATCTCTGCAGATGGCAGATTGTCTTGCTTGAATTCTTCTGATCCCGGAATAAAATATATTACCCTTTTTAGGTCAGAAACGGTGAGTTCAATTTTATCCAATTGTATTTTGTCTTTTAGTTTGAAGGAATTCAAATACTCAAATCCGTTTTGTTTAGCCTTAATATTTAGATCGGATCTTAAAAATTCAGGATAATAATGAGATTTTGCCTGCAGGCACCAATCCCATCTCAAACAATCAAAAAAAAGTTCTTTTTTATTCAGGAATAAAACATTGGCAAATTGCATCAATTTCACAGCATTCTTCTTCCAATTCTTAGTTTGCAGATCAAAGTTGCTGGTTTGAAGAAAATCCAAAAGATCACTGAAAAAATCATACGAAGAATCAAATTTTGGGATTAAATACTTTAAAGTTGTATTAAATTTATTTGAATTGGAAAATATATTTAATAATGTTTCGATCTTATGGATTTTATTTAGATCATCAAAAGACAGCCAGCTATTTTTCAAAATAATATATGGACTCATATCCGTTGATATGATACCAAATTTATCTGCATTTTCAGCCATCTCAGTTCCGGGCAGAACTTTGAGGAAACCTAACTGGAAATGGTCTGCCTTCAAATTGAATACATCATTGAACGACTTTTTAAATCCGAACATATCTTCATAAGGTAAGCCGGCAATAAGATCGACGTGGACATGAATATTTCCAAATGAGATAAGTTGATGAACAATATCAGCAGTTTTTTCCCAATTATTTGTTCGGTGAATTGCTTTTAATGTTTCGGGATTAGTGGACTGAATACCGATTTCAAATTGAAATAATCCTTTTGGACAGTTTTGTAAAATTTGCAGGTCTTCGTCTTCAAGCAGTTCCGAATGTATCTCAAAATGGAATGTTATATCAGGATCGAGGTTAATCAGGAATTTCCAGATTTTGCGGGAATGTTCTTTTTTTATGTTAAAGGTACGATCGACAAATTTGATGATCCTCGGTTTTTGCTCGATAAGAAATTTTAATTCTTCTTTTACAATATTAATATTGCGAAATTTCAGAGCTTGATCTGAGCGTGAAGACAGACAATAACTGCATTTGAATGAGCATCCTCTACTCGATTCGTAATAGATATATTTATCTTTGATCTCAGGGAAATCTGATGGAAGATAAGGAAATGGAAGGTCAGAGAAATGTGGGTTTCTTTTTCTAATGATCGCATTTTCTTCGTGTAATCCATTTTTCAGGAGGTATCTAAATCCTGCTTCGCCTGCACCACAAACAATGAAATTAATTTCAGGAAATTTGGTTAACCAATCTTCCGGATTATAACTAACTTCCGGACCACCAAGAATGATCTTAGAATCAGGCAGCACCTTCTTAACTTCCGGTAATAATGAAAGGATTTTCTCAGTGTTCCAGATATAAACTGAAAATGCCAGTATATCCGGCTTTACATGAGCAATCTGTTCCAGTATTGTTAGAATATCCTGATTAATAGAAAACTCAAATATTTCAGTTTTGTATTCGAGATCATCAACAAAATTTCTAAGATATCTTAAAGCAAGATTTGAATGAGTATATCTGGCATTAACACCGATTAATAACAGCTTCTTCATTAAATTACCTGTTGTTAAAGTGAAAACATCTCCTTCGCTCGTGCCAAATCCTCAGGAAAATCGATTTCAATGCAGGGAATACCATCAGTTGATATTGCCTTCAAAATTTTATCTTTAGCCAGCAGATCAACTGCATATTCAAAATAATTGTTAGATTGCCCATTATCTACACCAAACTGGAGATAATGAACAAAACGTTCTATAATATCCTTATTGAATTTTCCGATACCAATAAATTCTCCGGCACATTTTGGAATTGGAAGCTGCTTACTTATTTGCAGGATGCGCATATTTTCATCAATTATCATTTTAACTTCTTCTTCTGCACAAGATTTTGTTTCCAATAATAATTGGGAATATTGTGAAGAGTCAGATATTTTTTTAAGAAGTCCACTTTGGAATAGAACATCAGCATTAAAGTAGATAAAATCATCATTTAAATGATCTCTGGTAAGCCACAATGAATGAAGAGTGTTTGTGGTATCATAAATTGGATTCTCAATAAAAGTGACTTGATCATGTTTTATTTTTTCCAAAATATGAGCCTTCAATTGTTCCATTTTATATCCCACTACAATTACAAAATCATTGATCCCAACATTCATACAGCTTTCAAGCTGATGATGAATTATTGAGCTTTTCCCGATCTTGATCATACTTTTTGGAATATCTCCTGATACTTTTTGCAATCTTTTTCCCATGCCTGCAGCCAGAATAACAGCTTTCATCATTTCTCCTTTTCAATATAGATTTTCTTTTCCTATTTCAGAGCCGTCCATTTCGTCAATGATTTTTTCTAAATACAATAAGGTTTTCAAATGTTGAGTTTGACAATTTCATAGACAATATTTACAAATATTTTTATTTGCCATTTGTAAAAGATCAGCTAAATTAAAGTAAATATTATTATAATAAGTATTTGTAAGATATGGAGGGAAAATGGAACCGGTAGATTTTAAAAAACCAGAAAAGACAAAAGAAGAAATGCGTATTACAGCAAATTTGGATAGGATTAAATATAAGCTAATTGTTATAAGTGGAAAAGGTGGAGTCGGTAAAAGTACTGTAGCTGTTAATGTTGCTTACGGATTAGCCTTACAGGGGAATAAAGTAGGAATACTTGATGTGGATATTCATGGTCCATCAATTGCAAAAATGCTGGGAATAGAAGGAAAAAAACTACAAATAAAGGCAAAGGGCGAATTCCCCGAACCTATTAAAGTTACAGATAATCTTTATGCATTGACCATTGCATCATTAGTGGATAATCCTGACGAACCGATCATTTGGCGGGGACCTTTGAAGATAGGTGTAATTAAACAATTTATGCAGGATATTCAATGGCCTCAACTTGATTATCTTATTGTAGATTCTCCTCCCGGAACCGGGGATGAACCATTAAGTGTTGTTCAGACATTAAAAAAAGTTGATGGTTCTCTTATTGTATCAACTCCACAAGATGTTGCCTTATTAGATGCCAGAAAAACTATAAAATTCTCCCAAAAAATGAATGTTCCGGTTTTAGGAATTATTGAGAATATGAGCACATTTATCTGTCCTAATTGCGGTGAAAAAACAGATATTTTTGCAGGTCTTGGAATTGAAAAAGCTGCCAGAGATTTTAATATCGATATTTTAGGGAACATTCCAATTGAAGTTGATATTGTTAAATCAGGAGATTCCGGAAAAGCTTATCTCAAAAATCATGAAACTCAAACTTCTGCGAAGGAATTCAGGAATATTGTTTTAAAAATTGCAGCAAAAATGAAGTGATGTTTATATAATGATTTTGAGGCGATGTATGAACATCGCCTTTTCTTTTTATTGTCATTATCAAATTATGATATTATTACTGATAATTAAATATATTGCAATTTCTGTTATCACTTTCTTGACAACCAAAATGGACTAATTAATAAAGGGAACCGGAAAAGGAGTGAATAATGATAATTGACTCAAGGTACAAAGTAGAAAAAAAATTGGGTGCCGGAGTTTGGGCAACAGTATATAAAGTAATTGATCTGAGAACCCAAAAAAATTATGTTCTTAAACTATTCCAGATGCTTGATGCGGATAGTCTTTATGAAAAATTATCTGCTGAGGACATGCATCATATTACCAAATTACATCATCCCAACCTGATACAGGTGAACGACTTTGGTAATTTTGAGAATCATATATATTATCTATGTGAATACTATGAGGGAAAAACACTTTCAAGCTTCAAATATCGTAAATCCAATGAAGAATTGTTTTATGATATTATTGTACAAATCTGTTATGCCTTAAGTGCTTTACATAGTCAGAAGATTATTCATAAAGATCTTAAACCCAATAATGTAGTATATACGATAAAGAAAAATCAACTTGTCCTAAAATTAATGGATTATGGTTTTACAAAGATAGATATAGAGATAACTAATCAAAGAATTGGTAATATCCTACCTTATCTGGCACCAGAAGTGTTTACTGGGAACGAAGCTGTTACTCAAAGTGATTTTTATTCATTAGGTGTTATGTTATATCAGATCACGACAGGAACTTTGCCATATACAATAGAACAGCTTTCAGCCATTCTTGCCGGAGATGAATTTAATTTATTCCCTAAGTTCCCAACTGAATTAAATCCTGATATCCCAGACAATCTGGAGAAGATAATTTTAAAATTATTAGAAAAAGATCCTGAAGATAGATTCAAGGATGCAGAGAGTATAATTCACCAGATCAATCAAATTCAACCGAAAAATTATCCTTTCTCCAGAAAACAATCGATCGTTAACAATATTAAATTCAGTGATTATATTGTTCGTGAAGATTATTCACACAGGTTGCTGGATTATATCCCGATAATTAGTAAGGATAATGGAAAAATTGTTTCTCTTTCTGCCGGTAAAGGATTGGGGAAAAATAATGTACTTACACTTTTCCGTTACCACTTGTTAACCGATAAATATAACATTTTTGATTACACTTGCAGTTCTTCCAATAAAGATCCTTTCTTTGCTCTAATCAAAGAATTTTATCGAGCTGCAAAAACTAATAAGAAATTAGCATCTGATCTATTAAAAATATCACCTACATTAAGCGAATACCTATTTGATTCTGAGAGATCAACAACTGAACAAAAGTATACTAAAGATGATCTTGAACTGGATTTTAAAACAGCATCAAGTTTTATTTATCACCTCTCTGAAGAGAAACCGCTTATTTACATAATCCGACAAGCGGAACATTTAACCAAAGATGTATTCAGCTTCCTGAACTATATCTCTAAAGAAGTAACAAGACGCCCGATCCTCATAATTCTTAGTATTAATGATCCTCGTAAATTAGTTGGATTAATGCATCCGGTTCAGATGACAATAGATGCTCTCACTTACGAACAGACCGAATTATATGTTTATAGATTATTAATGAAAACACCGCCAGCTCATTTTGTTAATAAAATATGGCTGCGTTCAAATGGAAATCCAATGTTCATTGAACAGATCCTTCTTGATCTGACTGATAAAAGACTGATCTGGGACTCAAATATGTTCAATTTTGAACATGATCTGGATAAGTATGAATTACCAAATGATATTTTGGATGCAATACAGCTTAGGATTGATCATCTCTCTAAATCAAGTTATCAATATCTGAAAAAATTAGCTTGTATAGAAACTCCTCTTTCAAACACATTAATAAAATCAATTTTAGGAATAGATGATAAAACCTTATTCTTTCTACTCTCGGAGGGAATTAATAATGAACTTCTAAAAAAAGTGGATGAATATTATTATTTTACTTTTAAAGAAGCTCAAGAACATTTTAATAAAGAACTTTCTGATAAAACAAAGAAGATCATTTCAAATAAAGTTCTCAAATATTTCAAAGATAAGCAAATCACACTTTTTTCTGTTCTCGATGGTATAATTGAACATGCTAAATTTGTTAATGATTATGAAGCTGTGCGTAAGTATTTACTGCTTTCGGTAGAATTATTTACGATAAAAGGACAGCATGAAATTGCTTTTGAACAGATTGCAAAAGTTGTAACTCTCGATTTTTCACAGGAATTGAAGATCAAAGAAAGTGATCTGCTTTTAGACCTTAAACTCTTAATGGAAAAATCTGAATGGGCAACAGATAAACAGATTTCTGAAGAACTGAAGCGCGTTATTTCAAAAATGCCCGATATCTCTGAGAAACATATGCTCATTGGTATGTTTTACTTTGTAATAGAAAAATTATCACTTTCTAAAAAGAGATTTGAGAGAGCATTAGGAAAGGCTGTTACCGGAAGCTTAAGAGTAGAAATTCTTCTCAATTTGTGCCGTATTCTACTATCCCTTAATAAAATTGATGAGATGGGTAAATATATTAAGAAATTAGATGAATGTAAACTTCCTGCGGATAAAGAAATATCATATATTATTCATAAAGGGCTTTATTATGGCTTCAGTGGTAATTTAGATGAAGGTATTAATATCATTGAGGATTATTTGCAAAATATAAAAACTAAAAATAATCCAAACTATTTTATAAAACTAGGAAGACTTCATAATGGATTGGGTGTTCTATATAGAAATAAAAGACTATTAGATGAAGCCGATAGAAACTTTGAAACTGCTAGAAAGATATGGGAACGAATTAACTATAAGCGTCAGCTTGTAGCAGTTTACAATAATATTGGCGATGTCGCCTTAACAAAAGGCGATACAAAAAAGGCGTTTGAAAACTTCAGAAAAGCAAAGAATATATCTGATCAGATTGATTCAAAACGTTATGGAGTACTGGTTTTACTTAATCAGGGTGAAGCCCATATAAAGCTTGGAAATTTTACTATAGCAGAGAATTTCTTGAAGAAAGCATACTTATCTTCTAAAAAATTGGAAACGAAACCATTTTATAAATCTATAATAAATAATCTGGCAATAGCCAAAAGTAAGATAAAAAATTTCAACTATTATTACAAATTTATTAAAGATCATGTTCCAAATTTGATAAATGGGGAAATATATCAGATCACACCTTTAACGAAAACGTTTTTCTATTATCTTTATGAAATTGGTGATTATGAGATGATAGAACAAATGTTGAAAAAATCTGAAGATTTATTCTTTGAAAGACATGAACATGAATTCTATTATCAAATGCTTGGTTTCCTGAAGATAATTAAAGCAGATTATTCAGGTGGACTTGAAATTATTGATAAAGCTTTTGCTTACTCAAAGCAGAATAAAAGTGATTACGCTCAAACGATTAATAGTATTCGTCTTTCTGAATGTTATACCGGTCTTGGAGAAACAAAAAAAGCAATATCGGCTTGCAAAAAGGCTGAAGAACTATGCGAAAAAAATAATTTCAAATACTGGGAAACTGTTCTAGGGATCAAAAAAATAAAAATACATCTTCTCGATGAAAACGTGAATTTAAGAATTCTATTACGTAATCTTTTTAAACTGATAGGACATGTTCAGAGGAATGATCTCTATTTACTGGAAACTGAGGTATATGGTCTCATAGTACAAATATATGCTTACTTAAACATAAAACGTAAAGCTAAATTGTTCTTTGAAAGATATAAGTTATCTATTTATGCAAATACAAAAAGACTTCCAAAACATGATAGGGAATTGTATTGTAGAAAAACTAAGTACTACATGAAACACTATACTGGATTCAGGACTATAATAATTGAACCCCGCTTTACAGAATTAAAAGAAAAATGGCAGGAAGAACTGTATGATATTCTTAAATTGAGAGATACATCTCGAATGAAGTTCTTCATTGATAGGACAATAACCAAATTGCTCGCTCCTTATTATTATGCGATAATATTGAAAGATGAAATTGAAAAACGTAAAGATCCTTTCTTAAAACTCAATGTTGAAACTGAATACTTGTATTCAGATAAAATGTTTAAGTATATTCAGGAATCCTTAACTATAAATGAAGTGATTTCCAGAAAGATTAATAAGTCTCATATTTTATTTGTTCCATTAAAGATCAAGACGGCAGAAGTTGGATGTTTAGTACTGGCGGATAAGGGTGAACTTACATATCAACAACAAGAAATTGAGATCGTAAGGAATCTGAGATTACACTTAACCTCTATTCTCATCCGTATTGATGAATTTATTACTTTAAATAAAGATATGGAATCGATGTCAAAATTAATTGATATTACTCGAAAATTCTTTGCCATTCTCAACTTGGATAAATTGGAGCAGGAAGTTGTAGCATTTACATTGGATTTCACAGACAGCACCCGTGGATTTCTTATTAAGAAGGATCAATATGAGAATTATACTTACAAAGTTGCTATGGATGATTCGAAGCATATATTGAAGAATTATTTGTATATTAGCAAAAGCATACTGAGTGAAGTTCAAAGGATAAAACAACCCATTCATGTTGCAAATGCGAAAGAAGAAAATATCTTTAGTAATTATGCCGATCTTAATACTGAAATCTTATCGATCTATTGTGCTCCACTCATTGTTGACGGAAATATTTATGGTTTTCTTTATCTGGATAATATTAATGCAGAAAAAAGTGAAATGCAGGTAAATCCCAATTTTATGAAATTAATGCTGACCCAGATATCTACCGCCATAAAGAATGCGCAACAATATGAAGTGTTAACACAAACCAATAATGAGATCAGTTCACTCGATGATCTGAAAAAAGATTTTATTAATATTGTTTCTCATGAACTTAAAACACCGCTTGTAGCAATGCATGGATATGCAAAACTCCTGGATAAAGCCAAGCTTCCTGAAAGAGAGAAAGAGATCGTTCGATCATTATCTACAAGCACTCACAAATTAGATATTACTATAAATGACATTATCAACTTTAATAAATATCAAATGCTGAAAAAACTTCATAAGGAGGAAATCAACATTCTTGATCTTCTGACAGAATTGAAAGAAGAAGGTGAGCGCATTTCAGCAAAAAGAAATATGATTTTCAGACTGGAGGTAGAATCTACACTCCAGAAAGTGAGTATTAATTGGAACGCATTTTACTTAATGATGTTCAATATTGTTCATAATGCTATCCGCTTTACAAAAGATTTCGGAACAATAACTATTGGAGCACGGCATTCTGCATTTCAACAGGAAGAAGTGGATGGAAAAGAGAGTTTAATAGTTTATGTTAATGATAATGGAATTGGAATTCCGGAAAAAGAACACGAAAAAGTCTTCCAAAAATTCTATGAACTTACCGATATTATCTCACACAGTTCAGGGGATATTGAATTCCGTTCCAGCGGGTTAGGGCTCGGTCTTTCCACAGCAAAGCTCATTGCGGATCTTCACAATGGCAGGATATGGGTTAATAGTAAGGAAAATGAAGGAACTACGGTTTTCGTAGCAATACCTTATTAAGTAATAGAGGAAAATATAAATGAGACCATTAAAGAATATATTTAGTCGTAAATCACAATGGGAACGACACAGCTTTACCGATATTGTCGCATCAGGTGAAAGGATAGTGATATTCTGCCCAAAAAATTCACATAAAACTTCTACAATATTATCGCATATTTTAAGCTGGAAAGATCATTTCAAAGAAATATCAATTATTCTTCCCGATCATGATTATACCTTTTTTAAGAGGATAAACCAAAACGAAACGACCACATATTTCAAGATTAATAACGATATTAAACCTTTTGAAAATGCAGTTATCTTCAATTTTAACCCTAAAAAAAAACTAAGAAAGATTCTCGATCATTGCAAAAACTCAACGATATTGGATATTAATAATCCGGCGAACCTGCAATTTATTCCTACCCCAAAAGATCCGATAGCTCTTTTAAAGAAATTTGCAGATTTCTTTGATTTTTCATGGAATAGATATAAATTCAGCATTGAAATATCAAATTCAGAATTAATGGTTGCAAAACACCAGTTTATTAAGAATAGATTTAAAAATTTTGTTCTGGATTTTAGTAATGAGCTTTCTGCAAAAACAATTGAGAAAATTGTTCATACTATAAAACATGAATTCTCGGCAAATGTCTATTTTACCGGTAAAAGAATTCACGATAAAGATTTTATTAATATTGAAGAAATCCAAGTTGCAAATCTGCTGGAACTTTATTGTCTTGTAAAGGCTTGTGACCTGTTGATAACAGATAAAGCAGAAATTGCAGGAACATTTACAGATCTCGATGTAGATCAGTTATTTATGGGAAAGAACTTCGGCAGAAGATCATTAAAATGTGTAGAACAGAATAACCTTTTTGAAATAAAAAATGTAATACAGGATATATTGGATAAATAATTGTTTTTTGAGGTATAAATGAAAAAAATTATCATCATAAGTTTAATTTTAGTTTTTGCGGTTATGTTGGTTGCAGACCAAAGAGAAGATCTGCAATTTGCAGTCGGACTTTATAGAGATAAAAATTTTGAATTAGCAAAAATTGAACTAAAGAAATTCCTCACAAATTACCCACAAAGTGAGGTGGAAGCAGATATAAAATTCCTACTTGGAAATATCTGTCTTGCAGAAGAAGAATATATAAATGCTGAAAAATATTTTAGTGAATTATATTCAACATCGCCACATCCGGCAATTCGAGCAGAAGTTGCATTAGGACTTGGGCAGAGCAGATATTTCCTAAATAAACTTAAGCAGGCAAAAACTGTTTTCCGTAAATTTGTGAGTGACCATGCAGATAATCAGTTAGCCTGGAAAGCATATTATTATCTTGGAAAGATATATTTGCTTGAAAATGATTTTAACAGCGCATTATTCAATTTGGAAAAGGCTCTTTCATTAAGCCGGAATACTATAATTTTATCTGCTGTATTGGAACTGAAAATTACTCAGAATATGATTGTGGATATTGATAAAGCTGCAAATGACATTATGCAAAAACCGGATTCTGAGAATAAGTTCAGAGCTATTTTATTATATCAAAATTATAATCTTTCCAACGGGAGAACAGATAAAATATTTGCTGCCGGTCTGGATATGATCCCTTCAACTTCCCAATATTATAATAAGTACAATTTGATTTTGGGAACAGCATTTTATGAAGTTGGGAGATTTGATGAAGCATTAGATAAATTGAAAAAACTGAATTCAGAGAAAGCTCAATACTATTCTGCATTATGTTATTATGAATTGCATAACGAGAAAAAAGCCAGAAATATCCTGAATGAATTAGTTAATTCTACGGATGAACAAATAAGTTCAAATAGTATTTTCTATCTTGCTA
The DNA here is from genome assembly GCA_030600585.1 of Candidatus Cloacimonadota bacterium. Taxonomy (GTDB): domain Bacteria; phylum Cloacimonadota; class Cloacimonadia; order Cloacimonadales; family TCS61; genus Tenebribacter. The sequence continues at coordinate 23,844 of JAUVLU010000017.1, forward strand.
AAATTGATAATAATATTGAGATGCTGCAAAAATTTATTGATGATAACCCTGATCACAAATTTACTCCGGTTGCTTATTATCAGCTTGGTTACGATAGTTTTATGAATAACGATTTTAATGGTTCTCTTACCTTTTTTACAAAAGTTAGAAGAACCGGAAATACTGTTGGAAATCAAGATAAAGCATATAATTCCATTAAAGAAAAAACATATTATCTCATTGCAGAATCCAATTTTCTACATAATAAAAAAACAGATGCACTTAAAGAATACGAACTTTATATTTCAATATTTCCACAAGGAGAATTTACTGATGAAGCCAATTTTAAAATCGGTCTTATCAATTTCCAAAATGGAGAATATGAGCCAGCGGCAATTAGCTTTAATAAAGTTAGAGATCAATATCCAAATTCTGAAAAGATAGGAATGAGTAATTATTATTTGGGAGAGACACATTTTGAAAAGGGTGAATATTCTAAAGCGTTAGAACATTATCAAAATGCTTTGAGCGGTATTTGTGATGTTGGATTTACATGGGAAAGGATTGGACATATTTATTATTTCCTGAATGACTTTAACAAGGCTAAAAAATCTCTGGAAAATATTCCATCAGATACAAAATATTTATTTGATAGGTTTTTGCTGAAAGGGAATATAGAATTTGCTGAACGTGATTATGACAAAGCTCTGGAAGCTTATTCATTCGCAGCAGATCATGCCGGAAATTCTGTTCAGGAAGAAGCTGTTCTTTCCAGAAAAGCATGGACGCTGTATCAATTAAAAAGATATGAAGAAGCATCACTATTATACAGCAGACTTTCCGGCTCTGCAACGTCACCTGAGAAATACATTATCAAAGCGGCAACTTCTGCTTTCAGCGCAGAGAATTATCTAAATGCTATAGAATACTTTAAACAATATACTCAAAACTTCCAATCCGCTCCCGATTATTATTCCGCAATTTTAAGTATAGCAGATTCATACTATAATCTGGGAGATTTTAATAATGCAGTAAAACATTATACTATTCTAATTCAGCCGGGTTTGGATGATAAAATTCTAAATAATTCCATTAATGGTCTGCGCTGGGCTTCCGAGCAATCTGAGACGATTGAATTTACAGAAAAAGTTGATGAGCTTCTGCAGAATTGTTCCGATAAAAGGATTCGCTTAGAATTACTGGATAGGAAAATATATTATCTTTATAAGAAGGGAAACTGGCAGGAAGCTATTAATACAAGTAAAGAACTTGAAATTCTGGATGCTGAATATAAGAATATCTTAGAGATCAAATTAATGAAAGCACTTTGCTATGAGAATATCGGCGATTATCAGAACTCTAAAGAAACTTATGAAGAGTTATATTCCAAAAAACATGATCCTAATATTCTGAGACATTGGGCAAAATTACTGGTGAAAATGAATGATAATACTGGTGCAATCGATAAATTGAGAAAGGCATCGATGCTGACACGACGCGAAGATATTTGGTTGGAATTACTTGAGACCGAATTGAAACAAAACAACGAATTCTTTGAAAACGATTACAATAAATTCATGGAATTTGCAACTGGTGAAGAGCGGGAACTTGCTCAATTATTGGAAGTTGAATGGAAAATTAATATCAACAAAATAGAGGAACTGGATTTACGGATAAAGGAATTGAAAGAAAGTAAGCACAAAAGTGTAAAAGCAAAATCTCAATTCCTTAAAGGACTTCTCTTGATTAAAAATGGTGATGATCAAGCTGCTATTCCTGAGCTTTTACGCATGCGCTATCTGTATCCTGAATATGAAGAAATCCGCAACAGGGCAGAAGCTCTTGCCTGCATTTCCTACATAAAAGTAAATAATTATGATGAAGCTAAAAAACTCTTTGATGTGATCAAAAATGATATATCGGCGGAGATGAAAAATAAACTGGAGAATCTGCTGAAAGAGGAGGATAAATGAAAAAGCTAATAATTATCCTGCTCTGTATCCAGTTTTATGTTTTATACGCTGCAGAAGGTGATCCGCTCGATCTTGGCAGTGTGGTAATTCAGGGTGAAACAGAATCTCTGGAAGATACATTAAGTTCAATTAGAAACCTTGAAGAATATTGTTTGCTTTCTTCAGCAGAGCAATTCGAATACACTGCATATTATTCTCCAATAATCATCGAGTCTCCAATAACTTATCCGATTCAGAAAAAAGTTGCATTCCAGTTTAAGGGCGGACTGGATAATTTTACAATTGTTCGGGGAGCAATTTCTTCTGGGAATATCTGGTGTTTTTCAGCCGATCTATTGCACAGAAAGAAAGCTGAGAATTGGAAGCAGAATACATATAGTTTTCAATGGCAGCCGGAAATAAATGAGCATAAGATGATATTCAATTTTTCTAATAAGGAATATATTTACAATTCTGGTGAAACTAAAATTTCAGGTGGTTATATTTCATATAAGAAAGAAGATCTGATAATACCGCAAATTCCTGAAATCTCTTGGAATATTGATCTGAAAAGTTCTTATTATGAATTTACTCAATTGCAAACTTCCGCCAGTGATTTTGATCTAAATTCAAATATTGGAATTCAGTACAATAATTATCATGGAAATATTAGCGCAAATATGTTGATGCAGAATGTTTCCGGGTATTGCGATGTAGGTATTTCGGGGCTGAAATTCTTTGATGAAATTGGGTTTTGGTGTGCTTTTGATGAGGATGGGGTTTACCCATCAATTAGTTTTAATTCCAAAATAAGTCTTTATAAGAATCTTGGGATCAGGCTTGAAAATAATCCGGCTATTTCTACTCTTTCACGTGCAGATGGTTTTAATGAAAACTTGCTCCGAAATATATTTGCAGGCGATTCCCAAACTAAAAAAATACTAAATCCATTTATCACTTTAGAAAGTGATCATATCCTGCCGATTTCAGTTTATTACAATGCCAGCTTAGAAAGAGATCATTTAATGTATATTGATGAAGATGCAAATGGATTTTACGAACAGGAAAACATTGATTGTCTGATACACAAAACGGGATTGAAAGCAGCATATAAATATGGAGATATTACTGTAATTCAAAATGTGGAATATACAATATCGGAAGAACAATTTTATTTTGAACCGCTGCTTGTTACTTCTACAAATCTTGAATATAATAAGAATTTATACTGCATTGAAATTGATCTTCAATTTCTTTCCGGTGGGGTAGATGATAAAGAGAATGATCTGGATAGTGCATTCTTGATTGATGTTTCTGCACTTTACAAATTACGAGATAACATTTCCATTCTGGCTGAGGCAAGGAATCTGCTGAATCAGGAATATATGAAGTATAATAACTACATAGCTGAGGAATTGCAGGTAATATTTGGTGTGAAGATGACGTTTTGATGTTTGATTTAGGAGTATAATACAAAAGTTATTTTTCTGAATCTAATGGAATATCCGCGACATTTATCTGCCTGTGGAAGATTTGTCGTATATAACACCAAATCAGAGAGTGTTCGCGACAAAATTGACGGGGATACATACATTATGGGCATAAATAAAAGGAAGAGTTGAAATTGAAAAAACTAATACAAAAAATTCAAAGTATTAAAAAACAGAAAGCTTTTTATAGAAATTCATTGAAAGATTACCGAACAAATTTTGACCCAAAAGATAATAAAGATTCTATGATCCCAGAAGATGAAGAGTTGAGACAGAATTGTATCTGGATATCAGAAGTTTATCCTCCTGAATACATAAATGAGCTAATTAGTAATCTAAAAAAACTAAATTGGAAATCAACAGGTAGTTTTTCTAATTCAAATACAATTCATGATAAATTAACTGATTTTAGAAAAAATGATAAAAAAGGTTGGAGTAATTTAGGATATCTATTTTCATCACCAAAAGGTTTGATTATTAATCCAAATATTTGCAATTTACCTGAAGGTGTAGACTATATCCATTTATCTTTAAGCCAATTAATTTCGAGTACTTCAATCATTATCTTTAGGTTTGTTATAAAAGATGAAGCTACACAACGAATTGAAAAACCGCTAAATGATACTTACATAACATATAATGAAAAGCTTATAAATGGAGTAAAGCATATAACTCCAACTGAACAAAAAACTAAAAAATTTAATGAAGTTAGAAACAAAATCATTCTGGATTGTAAACAATGGATAAAACTTTTTGTTGGGGGTTATTATTGCAAGAACCATCTACTAAACAAGATGCCTTCATGTGAATTTGTAACGCTTAAAGAAAACAGTCCATTTACAGATAAAAAAGTCACAATCCCATTTGATTTCATGCATATTCTTAAATTTAATTATTCTTCTAATACTTGGAAGTTTGAAGAATATGAAGGTCTCTATTTTCAATTTAATACTCCTCAACGAATCTTTAATTCAAAGATGGAAATTGTTGGCAAGCTATCAGATATTAGATATAAAAGTAAAAATGAAACAAGGAGTTCATCTACCATAAGCTCTTTAACTAATGAATTAAGATTCTTGTATAGCACACTTGATAAATTTGCTTTATACTATCTATTTTACACATTGAAAGTGCAACTAGCAGAAATTAGAGATGAAATATCAAATATAAAAATCAACAATATTAATAAAGCTAATTCACAGCTGAGAAATATTTCCTTTAAGTTTGCAATATTAGAAAGAAATTTACCAATTTTCATCACTGAACTAAAAGATATATGTAAAAATAAAGAATATTTTTTGGAAAATGCATTCTCATTTTATAAATTGAATCCAAATAGTAAGAGCACAGAAAAAGACGAGAGTGAAAATTTATTAAACAAAATTCGTCTTACTTTGTTAGATGATTCTGAAAGAGTTTTAGTTAATTATAATTATGTAAAACAGTCTATCAATACAATATCAAGTACTATTAACTCATTAACTTCAAATAAATATTCAAAAATCAATTTATGGACACAGGTAATTATGATCTTCTTATCTATTGCCATGTTATTTCTTGCTGTAACAAATATTATCAATCGTGACGAGAAAAAAAATAAAATGGATAAAGCGATTATATATAAATACTATCATCCGCTAGAAGAATCATCACCAAATTTACACTAGTTGAAGTTTGAAAGAATCAACGTTGGGGTTTGTTTTGGCTGAATCGTTCCGATTCAGTTTTGGTCGGTTTGTTCGGTCGTGATCGTTCCGATCCCGCCGCACACGCCAAACATTAACCACCGGCTTCAGCCGGTGGATTGGAAAAATAAAAAAAACCTCCGATTTCAATCGGTGGAAAGAGAGAGAAAATATGGAGAGAAAATTTATTATCAAAAAAATTGTTTGGTTTCTAAGTATTAGTTTTATTTTTACTTACGGACTTGGAATTATCATCCTAAAAAATGATGAATTGGCAAGATCACCTTTAAATCAAACTTTTCCAGTTTGTTCTGGCAATTAACCGTTAATCCTTCTAATTAGAAAAAATAACTTGAATTAAAAAAGTCTTTTTGTTAAATTAGAAACAATTAAATTTACGTTGGAGGTAAAAGTGAAAAAGATATTTCAAATATTAATGATACTATTTATCTTAGTGCTTGTTTCTTGTAATAATAATCCAATTGAGCCGGTTCAGGAAGTAGATGATCCTTATAATTTGCAAATAGAATTTATTGATGACGATGTTGTAGAATTGTCATGGGAAAGTAATGCAAACAATAACACATATATCATCTCAAGAAGTGTTGGTGAATTTGGATGGGATAGCGAATATCGTGAATTTGATGAAGAAACAACATCTTTACTTGATACTATTCCCACACAATCTTTTATAATTCACTCATATTATCTAAAAGAAGTATCGGAAGATACAGTAATTGGTGTATCTGATACTGTCGCATGGATATCTAATGATGTTTTCCCAACCAATTTTATTGTTGAACACATAAAGCAAGATAGCATTAAACTTACTTGGCAGGATAATTCAATTGGGGAATTGGCATACAGAATAGATAGAAAAATTGGAAATAACATCTGGGAAGAAAATCATCTTCTTTATATACCGAATCCTAATAATGGATATGGTTCTCTTGAAAATTGTGTAGATTACATTGAAACGGTTGAAGATACAATATTTTATCGAATTTGTATTTTAAATGGAAAATCCAGATCTATTTACAATGAAACTTCAATTTTTACGAATATGTTGCCGCCTGATAATTTAGTTGCTACTCTTGAAGAAAATAATATTAGACTAAACTGGATAGAGAATTGCCAGATAGAAACCGGTTTTATAATTGAAAGGAAAAGTCATGGTGAAGAATATGGGGTGATTGACTTCGTAGGAGCGAATATTACTACCTGGTTAGATAATAATCTTGATCCTTCTCACATTTATTACTATCGTGTAAAAATGTTCTCAGATGTATTTAGTTCAGATTATTCAAATACTGCAATTGGAAATGTTGACCATCAAGGATATTGGGTGCCGTTTGATTACCCTACAATTCAAGATGCAATTGATGTTCTCTATTATTCCGAAGAAGTAGTAATATTACCTGGAATTTATCACGAAAATATTCAAATCAACGATAAATATCCCAATATAAATTCATTTTATTCTTTGACTGGAGAAGAACAATATATCGAACAAACCGTTATTGATGGTGGACAGAATGGAAGTGTATTTTCGTTTGTGAATTGTGATTCAGATATACCTTCAATTAATGGACTCACACTACAAAATGGTTCAGGTAATTATACTAATACTTCTAACGGTAGTTCGTATCATTATTGTGGAGGAGGAATTTTATTAGAACATTCTAACCTAAACATTTATAATTTAGATATCAAAGATAATACTACTGAATATGGTGGCGGTATAGCATGTGTACAAAATAGCAATTGTTATATAAATAATACTGAAATAAATGAAAATAGAGCATATATAATAGGAGCTGGTATTTATTGCAATGAATCAGTATTAACTATTTTGGAATCTTCAATCAATAATAATTTTACACCTTCAAATGGCAGTGGAATGTATTGCATTAATTCAACAATCAATATCTCAGATTCGAATATAAGTTCCAATAATTCTTGTTCATGTGGTGGAGGTTTTTATATTAAATTTTGTTCTATTGTATTAGAGAATTTAATGATATGCAATAATACAGCTGATTATGGTGGTGGAATTTATTTATATGGATCCAACTTTATTATGAGGAATTTGATTATTAATGGTAATGAAGCATTTGAAGGTGGGGGAGTTAAATTTGGCAATGTAGATGAACATATTTTTGAAAATATTTTGCTGACTAATAATACTGCAGATTTTGGAGCAGCTATATTTGTATCAGGAGCAGATACAAATATCACAAACGTCACATTTTATGAAAATGAAGCAAATTCTGGTGGTGGAGCTATCTATGGAAGACATCATTCTGACACGGTTATCATGAATTCCATATTCTGGAATAATTCCCCTCAAGAGATCATGATAAGACCTGGTAATATGCCGAGTAGTGAAGGTTCTGTTACAATTCGCTATTCAGATATTGAAGGTGGTCTGGAAAATATTTCTTCTTTAGATCCAAATAGTATCAACTGGTTAGAAGGAAATTTAGCTATAGATCCGCTCTTTCTAAATCCCGGAATTGATGACTTTCACTTGCAAACAAATTCACCATGTATTGATGCAGGAAATCCTAATCGCGAATATTGTGATACCGATGGGACGAGAAATGATATGGGAACATATGGTGGACCAAATGCTGGTTCCTTCATAAATTACCCATATGCAAAAAATTAAGATTGATTGATAATAATTATTTCATGAAAGACAAGAAACTATCAATTATTGATAAGGTGTTTAGATTAAGTGGTTCCAAAATTTATGGTACGATTGGCATGGATTTGCTGGTTAAAAAGATGTAATTCTCGATTTTGGAAATATGATTATGTATTTCAGAAAAGACTAATAATGATATTAAAAGTAAAAAGAAATTTTGAAATTAGAAATTGTTTAAAATAGTACATCGACGTTGTACGTCGATTAAAGAAAGGACGTTGTACGTCGATTGAGTAACGACTTTACAAGTCGATTGAGTAACGATGTTGAGTATTGATTTAAGAAACGACGTTCAACGTCGTTGTACGAAGAAAAAAATAAATAACGTGCTGCAATTCTACAGGAATTGTATAAGATTAAAAAAATATGAAAGATGAATATAAAGATTTTTGGAAAAAAAACTTACCCCATATACAACCGGAAGGTATTCCGTTATTTGTGAATTATAACTTGAAATTAGATTTGCCGGACGATTTAAAACAAATTATTAGTAAAAGAAAATCTTCTTCTAAATTAGATATGAATGATTTCATCGCATTTGATCAAGTATATGATAATTATAAAAGTAAAATGAATTATCTCATTTTACCTGAAATTGCTCAAATGGTTTTTAATTCATTATTGTTTCTGAAAAAGTATGCAGAATTGCATACATTTACAATAATGCCCAATCATATTCATTTATTAATGACTATAAAATCAAAACACTCATTATCTTACATAATGCAGAATCATAAAAGGTTCACTTCCAGAAATGCTAACATAATTTTAAACAGAAACGGACAATTTTGGCATTATGAATATTATGATCATTACATTAGGAATGATAATGAATTTTATTCTATTGTGTGGTATATAATAAATAATCCGGTAAAAGCAAATCTTGTTACAGATTGGAAACAATGGAAATATACTTGGATTAATAATGATATTTTAAATGAAATTGAATAATAAAAGTACATTGACTTTACAAGTCGATTAAGTAAAGATGTTTTATATTAATTTAAGAAACGACGTTCAACGTCGTTGTACGAGGAAAGAGAGAAATAATTATGAATAGTAAACTAATTTTCATCATTACATTTAGTGTATTCCTGTTTTCAACCCTTTCATCCTCCGAACCTGCATATATCACACTCGAAGCAGAAAATCCCATCTTCCAAAAAGGCTCACAGGGAAAAGATGAAAAACCTGCTGCATCGGGTGGAGAAGTTCTGGGCTGTGAATTCGGATCGCTTGCCGGTCATTACGCAGAGTATGAATTTGAATTAGAAGAAAACTTAACTTCCACTTATATTTCAATTCGATATGCACGGGCTTTAAATGGAAAATGCTGGCTGGATGTTACTCTTGACGGCGAATTTGCAGGAAGGTTGAGATACTCCAATACCGGTGGCTGGGGAAATATAGAACAGGATTATAAATGGTCATCGCTTTATATTCCAAAATTAGAAGCAGGAAAACATCTATTAAGACTGACCGTTATAAATCTTGGTACAAATATAACTTTTCCGAAAATACCAATTCCACCTTCTCCGGTTCTCGATCTTATCGGAAACCGAAATGATAAGAACTGCGTTGGTCACGGCAAAAATGTAGCTCTTTATACCGGTATTCCTTCCAAATTTTATTATGCAACTCACAAACTTGGAGACATCTTCGATATCGTTGATGGAACGACTCTCAACTGGTTTCCGGACCACGTTCTTGTAACTCCAGATGTGAATTTGGGTTCAACCCTAAATCTGAATATAGATCAGATAATAATCTCCAAAGAACAAAAAGAACAATTTACAAAACAAAAACAAAAGATCAGGCTGACAGAGCAACGACAGGTTTGCGTAACCAAAGATGATGTGGTAATTTCTGTGGTTCATCTTTTTAATCCGACTCCAAATCCGATCATCAAAACTATAGAAATTGCCGGAGATTGCACCAAATCGAAGGATTGGCGCGAAAAAGCAGGCGGAGAGAAAATTACTCAACAAAAAGATAATATCATCATCCTGAAAGATAAAAATGTTTTCCCTAATATCCTCGATGACGGGTTGACAATGGCAATAGGTGGAAACCTTGAACCGGATGAAATGACTTGCGAACCAGCAGGAACCTATCTCTTGAAATACAAAGTTGATATTCCTCCGTACACTTCCAAAAAATTTGTCTTTGCCTGTGCCATCGATCCTGATGAACAAACTGCTCTGGAAAATCTGCAAACCGTTTTAGAACAGGATGATCCGATTGCTCTGAACAGAACAGACTGGCAGAACTTTTTCCGAAATGATGTTCCTCATTTTTCCTGTTCGGATAAAGGTTTGGAGGAACTTTACGGATTTCGCTGGTTCCTGCTTAAATTCTCTACAGCAGGCGGTGATCTGGGTTTCTTCAAATATTCGGTCGTGATGGAAGGCAGACAGGCATATCAAACTTATTGCTGTTACAGTGCACCTTTTATGGCTCTGGATATGAATTGGGCAACCGATCCGCAAATCGGATTTGGGCACATTGCCAATATGCTTCATTCCGCTTATGAAGATGGACGCTTTCCGTGGTACACTTCTCCACGCACAAATCGCGTGACACTGCATCATAAATCCAAAACCGGACTTTCGCTTCTTCCGTACACTGCTTGGAAACATTATCTTATTCACGGAAATAAAGAGATGCTCTCAGAAATATATCCGGGTATGAAGAAGAATATCGAATGGTGGATAACCGATCGTGATGCGGATGGAAATGGTTTATTTGTAATCGATCATCAACTTGAAACCGGAATGGACGACCTTTCCCGCTTTGATGATAACAATCTAACCTTGCGATATGATGCTATTGATGCAACGAGTTACGCTTATGCAAATATGCTGGCTGTTTCCAATATGGCTCGTGTTCTTGGGAAAAATGATGATGAAGAGTTCTTCAAAGATTATGCGGAAAAAACAAAGAATGCTGTGAATTCACTGCTCTGGAATGCAAAAGATAAAAGTTATCGGGACAGGCATCCCGATTCAAAAGAGCTTTCCAAAACAATGTGCATCACAACTTTCTATCCGTTCTTTGCAGGAATCGGAACCAAGCAAAATCTCGATGTATTTAGGAAGCACCTTCTTAATCCCGATCAATTCCGGCTTCCGTATCCTGTGCCTGCACTTCCCAAAGATGATCCGAATTTTGATCCGACAGGATTCTGGGAAGGACCTTCCTGGCCTGCTGCCACTTCGCATATTTTGGAAGCTTTCGCAACTTCTTCCAAAACTTTCGAACGTTCCCTGCTTCCCGATGCAGCCGAACTTATCAAACTTGCTGCCGATAAACATCTTCAACCGCGTGCGGATTTTTTTGAGCGATACAATCCGATTACCGGAGAACCGCTTAGTCATTTTCGTGATTATATGCATTCCTGGTGGATAGATATTATCATCCGTCATATTGCCGGCTTTGAACCGCAAGAAGATGGTCGTATCAAGCTCGATCCGCTTCCGATGGTGTTGGATTATTTTCTGTTGGAAAATGTAAATTATCAGGGTAGGAATATTATTGTCGTTTGGCAGTCTCCGGATAAACCGAAACAATATGAGAATTATCCATTGGGTTATTCGGTTTATGTTGACGGAAAAGTTATTCATAATGATGAGAAGCTTGAAAGATGGGTGGAAGAATGAAAAACATCGGAATGTTCAGCTTGCTGATCTTCCGATTGTTGTATCGAAAACTCTCAACATTCCGAAGATTTGGCAAGCCAAAACATTCGGAAGTTAGATTGTACTTTCATAGGAGTTCAGAGGAGTGTAGCGAAACTGGACTTGAGTTGGTTGGCAATATTTCATTCTTGTATCCAAGCCCTAGCTTGGATACACATAGATTACTATAAATATGGAAAAGGTTACCAAGCTGGGGCTTGGTAACCAGAATATCAATGTTTTTAAGGCAAGGCATTAGAGACAACTTAACACAAGACCTTCGGCTTGTGCCAAGTCTCGACTGAAACTTGTCCTAAGTTCCACAGGAATCTTGGGATAAGTTGGACAGAAAGAAAGATAACCGTTTCTAACGGTTTATAAAATGAGATAATATGAAAAAAGAAAACTTGATAAAGCAGTACAAAGCAATCTATAAGAAAGCTCCAACTCATATCATTCGCGCACCGGGAAGAATAAACCTCATCGGCGAGCATACAGACTACAACGGCGGATTCGTGCTTCCCATTGCAATTGACAGTTACACAAATATGCTCGTATCCAAAAACGATGATAAAAAAGTACGACTCTACGACCTGAAATACAACGAAAACGATGAGTTTCATTTAGACAATATTAAGCCATTAAAACAAAAAAAATGGAGCAACTATCAATGTGGAATAGCAAAAGTTCTTCTCGATGCAGGATATAAAATCGGTGGGTTGGATATTCTGATCTTTAGCGAAGTTCCCGAAGGTGCAGGACTTTCATCTTCTGCTTCGATAGAAATTGCAACTCTTCTTTCCTTCAAAGAATTATACGATTTGGAGATCAAACCGCTTGAAATGATCAAACTTGCCCGAAAAGCAGAAAACAATTTCGTGGGTGTGGAATGCGGGATAATGGATCAATTTGCTTCCCTGCTTTCCAAAGAAGGCAATGCACTTTTTATTGATTGCAGAAGTTTGAAATATAAATATGTTACATTGTCATTTATGGGATATTCATTTTTTGTATGTAATTCGATGGTGAAAAGAGAACTGGTAGAATCTTCCTATAATAAAAGAAGAAAAGACTGCAAATATGCTTTGAGAGCATTTCACAAAATCCTACCGAGAATTGGAGCTTTGCGGGATATTTCTATTGAGGACTTTATGAAATATGGTGGACTTCTCTCGAAAAAATCAAGAAGAAGAGTCGAGCATATTGTTTATGAGAACGAGAGAGTAAAACAAGCAGTCGAAGTTCTGAAAAATAGAAATGCAAAAGCTTTTGGTGAGTTGATGTATCAGTCTCATTTAAGTTTGAAAGAGCTTTATGAAGTCAGCACCGAAGAACTTGACCTGCTGGTAGAAATTGGAAAGGATGAACCGGGAGTTCTGGGTGCAAGACTGACTGGAGCCGGTTTTGGTGGATGTGTGATCTATTTGGTAAAAGATTCTTGCGTAGAAAAATTGAAAGAAAAAATATTGGATGTGTATAGTAAAAAAACAGGACTTGTTCCGCAGTTTTATGAAGTTGTTCCATCGAAAGGAGCGTATGCGGAACTGAATGGAAACCGCTAATATTCTGGTTACCAAGCCAGTCTCCGTAAACTATGCCCCGACAGGCTGAGGCTTGGTAACCAGAATACAGCGCTTTTATGGCAAGATATAGGAAACGACTTAACACAAGACCTTTGGCTTGTGCCAAGTCTCGACTGAAACTTGTCCTAAATTCCGCAGGAATCTTGGGATAAGTTGGACAGAAAGAAAGGTAACCGTTTCAATGGTTTCCAGATAATCAATAAAGGAGAATAATGAATATCCTTAAATTACTTGAACGAGACGATAAATGGTATCTCGGTGGTGGAGATTCGCTTGTTTTCACGCCGCTTTTCCTCCAATGGCTGCACATTCCCGGATTATGGGATGAAGCCCATTTTTACAACATCCCGATAAAACCGCTTTATACAATTTCATTCCTCTCAAAAGATGGAAAAGAACTCAAACCAAGACTGATCGATACAAAATGGGATTCGTCCAAACTGATAAGAAGATTTTCCTTAACAAACGATCTCATTCTCACCGAAACAGATATTTTATTGCCAAATGATACACTTTCTACAATTTTGAATTTTGAAGGGAAAAGCCCGCAAATCGATGTGATCTTATGGTCAGCACAGGAAAATAACAAAAAAGATAAAACTCTATCTTTTACTAAAGAAGAGAATGGAATTCTTATTGATCGAGAGGTAAAATTTCGAGGAAAATATCCTTTCAATTTCTCATTATTTTTGGGAATGGAGCATTCATCCTACTCAATCGATCTTTCCGAATACACGGCAAATCAGCCCAAATTTGAATACACTCCTTTCTATGAAAAATTCGTTGGAAAGCTTCCCGATGAAATTCATAATAAAGGGATAAACTCTGATGGGTTGCTCTATTTCGGATTACATAAACATTTAATAGTTACAGAAAATGCTGAAGTAAAGATTTTTCTTTCGGTTGCGAAAACTTCCGAAAAAGTTAAGGAAAAAATCAATGAAGTAATCAATATCAAGAATCCAATAAAAGAAAGTGAAAAGAATTGGCAAAAGTATTTCGATTCTGTTCCGCATTTTGAATGTTCCGATAAATTTATTGAAAAATATTACTGGTATCGCTGGTTTGGACTGCGTCTTTTTATGATGAAAGATTCATATTCCTATCCCTGTGTTTGCGAAGGTCCTGCCTATTTTCGAATGCCGATTTCCTATTCTGCTCAATGCCATATGCTGGAAACACGCTGGATGGATAACTCCAAATTAGCAAAAGGCAGCTTCCTTAACTTTGTGGAAGAACAGGAAGAGAACGGCAGTTATCCGGGAAATTTATATTCAATCAATATTGATAGACAGAGCTTTTATCATACGGATTTCGGAACTGCAATAATGGAAATTTACAAAGTTTATCCCGATATTGATTTCCTACAAAAAATCTATCCATCTATCGTGAAATATGCGGAATTTTTCGATAGAGAACGCGATTCTGAACACAGTTATTTATACGATGTGATCGACCAGATGGAGACCGGACAGGAATTTATGACGCGATACACAAACGTGGATGAAAAGGCAGACCTTCAAATGGAATCCGGCGGGATCAGACTTAAAGGAGTGGACGCAACCTGCTACCAATATGGAATTCGTAAAGCACTCTCTTTTATTGCAGGGAAATTAGGAAAAGAATTCGATGCCAAAAAATGGAAAGAAGAAGCCGGAAGGATCAAAGAAGCTATTCTGAAATATATGTGGGATGAAGATGAGGAAATGTTCTTCGATGTAAATCCAAAGAATTGGCAGCGAACGAACATCAAAGCCGCAGTCTGCTTCTATCCGTATATGAGCGATATTGCAGATGAATCTCACCTGAACGGACTAAAAAAACATCTTTTTAATAAAGACGAATTCTGGACTTCATACCCTGTTCCGTCAACCGCTTTGAACGAACCGCTTTCAAACACTTTTGGCGAATGGAAAGAAAAGAGAATGAACTGTCCGTGGAACGGAAGAGTATGGCCGATGACGAATTCACATATTGCAGAAGCTCTGGTAAATGCTGCTTCCAAATACGATGGAAGCCTGAAAGAAAAAGCAGGTTGGTTTATCCGCAGAACCATTGAAATGATGTTCTCGGGTGGTGATCTGAAATATCCAAATACTTACGAGCATTATAATCCGCATTCGGGTAAACCCTGTCTTTATCGAGGTGTGAACGATTATCAACATTCCTGGATAGTCGACCTGATCATAAAATATATCTGCGGAATTCAACCGCAACTCGATGATACATTGATCATCGATCCTCTTCCTCTCGGATTGGAATATCTGAAAATCGATAATGTTCCAATTAAAGGGCATATATTTAAGGTGGAAATTAAAAATGATAGATTTTGGGTTTATATCGATGGTGTTTTGAAGAAAGAAAGTGAAATTGGTGAAAGTATAAAATTAGAAAATAAAAAATAATAAAGTTCAATAAATATTCATGGCAATCTGATCTATACGCCGGAATGATACAATATCCATAATAAAGACCAAAGAAATTACCATAAATTAATCACACCAAGCTTGACATAATCTCATTAGTTTTTTTATTCAATTTATAAATCATAGAGTGAAGCTTAATGGTGCAAGAGTAAAAGGGAATCTCGTTTAAATCGGGAGCGGTCTCCGCCACTGTAAGCAGAAAATTAGCTACGGAAAAAGATTAGCAACGAACAAATATTATCGGCTTTACAAAGTAAAACGATAACGTTTCTTGAACAAAAACGAACAAAAGATTTGAATTGAAATTGTTTGTTTAGTTAGTTGCAAAAAACATCCGTTTAAATCCGCCTGCCATGCCGAAGTCTTAACGAAGGCAGGTGAGCTATAATCAAGTTTAAATCACTGAATTATTTAATGTTTGGGAAGATTTGAACAAGAATTGATCTGCAAGCCAGGAAACCTGCCATAAAGCTTATTTAATAAATGCTCCGGAGTGCGGGTAATTATTAATTAAGTTTTAGGGATCCTTTTATTTTAGTAGCTTTTTAGCTTCCAAAATAAAAGGATTTTTTTATGAAAAAAATTGTGTTTTTTTTAATTTTTGCAGTAATATTATTAGCCGGATGTTCAAAAACCGAACAACAAATTGGTAACCGTTATATCATTACATCACCTGAAATCGCAGAGATCATTTATTTGTTGGAAGGTTCAGACAATATTGTAGGAATCACGGTAGAATGCGATTATCCGGAGCAGTTAAAACCAATATTTAAAGTTGGAAATTTCGGGAATATTAATTATGAAAAGATCATTTCCTCGAATCCGACGATTGTATTTACTTCCGGCTTAGAGCAGCAAGCGTTAGCTTACCAACTTAATAAATTAAATATTAAAACGATTACCATATATCCTAAAAATATTGATGAATTTATTTCTGCAATCATAGAAATCGGAGCTGAAATAAACCAATTGGAAAGAGCAGAATTTGTTGCAGACAGCCTGCGAACCCAAATTAACATATCAACACATTTTACCGGCTCACCAAGAGTTTACGTGGAGATTTATGGAAGTCCGATTATGAGCGTTAGTGACAGCTCGTATGTAGGTCAGTTGGTCAATTTTGCCGGCGGGGAAAATATTTTTTCTACTCTGCCGAGAGATTACAGTCGGATAAATCCGGAAAACGTTATAAAGGCAGATCCTGAAATAATTCTGTTAACATATCCGGGTATAACAAAAGAACAGGTACAACAGCGAAAGGGTTGGGAAGTAATAACAGCAGTTAAAACCGGTATGATCTTTACTACCGTAGATATTGATCCCGATATTATTTTGCGCGCTTCACCCAGAATTACAGAGGGATTAAGTGAACTCAAGAGGATCTTCCATGAAAAATAAATGGGCTTTGTTTTTATTATTCAGCTTATTTTCAATCCTGTTAATATATATTTATCTATCAATAAACGAACCTTCTTCTCATATTATTTTTGCCGTAAGATTACCACGGCTTTTATTGGCATTTCTGGTTGGATTTGTTCTCTCGGGAGTTGGTTATTCCTTTCAGATAATGCTGAATAATCCTCTCGCAGAACCTTATATTTTAGGAATATCATCCGGTGCGGCTTTTGGCAGTATCTTGGCAAGTGTATTAGGCTTGTATATATTTATGCCTGTTTTTGGATTTACAGGAGCAATAGTAGCACTAACTATTGTTTGGTTTCTGGCACATCTTGGCGGGTTTTTCAACAGTACAAAATTATTACTCTCAGGAATAATTGTGGGAATGTTCTTTTCGGCGCTTATTTCACTTCTCATGTATCTCAATCAACAAGATATTGGGAATATAATAAATGTTCTAATGGGAAATCTGGGGCATATTTTCAGTCGTAAAGAGTGGTATTATTTTCTTATTGTATTTGGAATATCCATCTTGCTGATGCTTTACATGTTCCTGCTTTCCAGAAAGTTGATGATCCTGACAACCGGAGATGTTATTGCCGGAAGTCTCGGTATCGATGTGAAAAAACTCCGCAGAAAAATATTTATAATAAGTTCGCTTCTTACAGGTGTAACAGTTGCATATGCAGGAATTATCGGCTTTATTGGTCTTATTGTACCTCATATTGTCCGCATGATCTCTGGCGGGAATAAACGAACCGGAATCATCTATTCTGCCTTGTTTGGTGCTGCTCTTCTAATTTTATGCGATTTTATAGCAATGCACATCACAGTTATCGAGATTCCGGTAGGAGTCATTACAGCCTTTCTGGGTTGTCCTTTCTTCCTGTTTATCATGGCAAAAAGTAGATAATAAGTATCATGGATGAGTTAATATAATTATGAGAAAAGTATTTGGTTTCCAATTCCGCTTAGCTTCCCTTTGGTTTGTCACAGCGAAACGAAGAAGAAATCGTTTTGTTTTGCAAAGCCGATTTATAGAAGACGGAAAAGAGAGATTTATAAGCCTTTGGCTTATTAAGAGTGATTTGAGTTGAAAAGGGATGTCATGGTGAGCGGAGACGAACCATAGCTTCTAATTAAAAGTGTGCTAAGCCATTCATCCTTCGACTTGGCAAACAGGATAACACAAGCTTAAGGCTTGTAATATAATTAGTTCTTTAAAAGTATATAGAGTGGAATGAAATAAATACAACCTTGCGGATGGTTGAAAACCTGCCAAAGGCAGGTAAACCTTCGCAATGGTTGAAGATCGATAAAAGAAGGTTAGTTGGGTTACCAAACAGGGGTTTGGTAACCAGAAAAACAAACAGGGGTTTGGTAACCAGAAAACAAACGGTGGTTTGGTAACCAGAAAGAGATTTCATAACCATTCGCAAGGTTTCGTTCCTTAACCATTGCGAAGGTTATAATAAAGAGATTAAATGGTTACTTTCACTTCCTTGATCTCATCGAAAGCTTCCAAATGTTCTTCGATCTCTTCAACAACATTATCACGGTATTTATCGAATTTAGGAATTTCAACATCAATTGTTGCCACACCATTTTCAAATCCTACATATTTCACCATTTTAAGTGTGACTATATCTTCTCCAACACCGGGATAAATGATTTTCCTGAGTTCTTCAACAATAGTTTTCTTACTAAATGATTCTTCCTCAGCTAAACCGTGTTTGATCTCGTATTTCTTGATCGCTTTTTTAAGTGTATCAACCGCAAGAACAGAACAGTGCATTTTAACTGCCGGTAATCCATCAAGTGCATCAGCTGCACTTTCCCATGTGATCTTTTTGGCTTCTTCAATCGATTTGCCAATTGCCATATCTGTGATAATGGATCCTGTAGCAATGTTGGAAGCGCATCCGTATGATTGGAATTTAATATCATCGATGATATTAGTTTCAGGATCTATTTTAAGGAATATCGAAATCTGATCACCACAAGCCGGACTTCCTTCGGTAGCTTCAGCATCCGGATTTTCTATCTTACCTACATTGTGCGGTTTCATAAAATGATCTAATACTTTTTGTGAATATTGCATAATATTCTCCTATTATACTTTATTGACGGGATTAATATGATAAACAAGATTTTTTTGAAACATTAGGAATAATATTGTAATCATAACTTGAATTTGCCAAATCCAAAAATTCCTAAAGTATTTTTCATTAATTTTTATCCGGTTAATCATGTCGATCCTGTCTATTCTTCTCGTTTATATTTTATTATTAATTACTGAGCGGGCTTCGTGATCGAAGTTCTTTTACTACTTCAGCAAGTTTTTCTACAGTATAGTCGATCTCTTCGATCGTATTATATCTGCTAAGAGTAAACTTCATTGAGCTGTGCGATTGTTCATGATTTCTTCCGAGAGCCATTAAAACATAATTTGGTTTTAATCCCTTGGAAGCGCATGCGCTTCCGGTAGAAATGGAAACTCCGCTAATGTCCATCATCATCATAATTGCTTCTCCTTCAATATAATCAAAGGAAATATTGATATTATGAGGAACACGTTTGTCTCCTCGCGGACCATTCAGTAAAGTATCAGGAATAGTAGATTCGATCTTGTTCAGCAGATAGTCAGAGAGTTTGCGGATCTTTGCAATGTTTTCTTCCAGGTTATTGAAAGCAAGTTCCACAGCTTTAGCAAATCCTGCAATAGATGCAATATTCAAACCGCCTGTTTGGAGATTATCCATCCTGTTTACGCCATGTTGAACCTGTCCTAATACAATTCCTTTTCGTTGATACAATGCACCGATACCTTGAGGTCCGTGAATTTTATGAGCACTTATTGACATAAAGTCTATTCCCAATTCATTTACATTTATCGGAATGCGCGCGTATGCCTCACAGGCATCTACATGCATCACAATTTTATGCTCAGATCTATCCAGTATTTTCCTGATCTCTTTTAATGGTTGAATCGTGCCGACTGTATGATTTCCAAAAGTTGTCATAAATAATATTGTATCTTCACGAATAGAATTCTTTAGTTGATCCAGATCGATGAAACCTTCATTATCAGCTTGAAGATATGTTACATCAAATCCGCTGTTTTCAAAGAAAGCAGCGTTGGTTAGAATATCCGGGTAATCGATCACAGAGCAGATTATGTGTGTTCCTTTTTTTGAATTTGCTGTGAGATAACCCTTGATAGCCAGATTATTGGCGGCTGTTCCGCCGGATGTGAAATGAATTTCTTTTGAATTTGCTGCCATTGAATCTGCAATGGTCTTTTTTGCTTTTTCCAGTTTGAAAAATGCCTTAGTTCCCATTGTATTAAAATCCTCGGGAAAGTAATAGTTATTCTTCATGTATTCGGTTGTTATTTCTATAACTTCCGGAGCGGGTTTAGATGTTAAACAATTATTAAAATATATTCTTTCCATAAATTCTCCTTATAGCTTAGCCACGATTTGATCCAGCTTTATCGAGTCAAAATATTTTTCTAAATGATCTTTTATTTCATTCCAAAGTTTACTAAAACCGCAAGGTAAACCAAGACAGTATATATGTTCTTTCGTATTTCCATTGCAGAATGAAGCAACATAGTTCTCATCAACGGCTTCCATGATATCTTTAAGTGAAATATCATACATTTCTAATGCAAGTTGATATCCGCCTTTTGCACCATGAATACTTTTTACAAGTCCATTTTGCTTTAATTTACGAAAAAGTTGTTCAACATATTTCACCGGAAGTTTCTGATTTTTACAGATATCGTTAATGGAAACCGGTTTATCTGCAGAGTTTAAAGCGAGTTCTGTTAATGCCCGCACAGCATATTCAGTCTTCGTTGAAATATTCATTTTCATCTCCTTAGAGGATAACATATTAAATTAGTATGAATTGGCAAATGATTTATTATAAAAGTAGAAAAAAAATTCACATTGCGAAGAAAAACTTTGTAATGAGGTTAATGTTTCTTGTTCCCAAATTCTTCTTGGGAACACCGATTAAGTGAAATTAAATTCGAGGAAATATGATTAAAATAAAAAATATTAGTTTAGCATATCAGAATAAGAGAGTAATTGAAGATCTTTCAATAGATTTTCATATGGGAGAATTCTGTGCTCTTCTAGGACCCAACGGAGCAGGGAAATCAACTTTGCTAAAAGCTATTCTTGGATTCCAACTTGAGAAAACCGGAAAGGTATATATTTCCGGAAAAGAATTACATGATTGGTCACGGCAGGAACTTGCAAAGCAGATAGCAATAATCCCGCAGGATTTCCAACTTCAATTTGATTACACGGTTGAAGATCTGGTATTAATGGGAAGATTTCCATATCTTGGACGCTGGCAGAATTACACAAATATGGATTTAGAAATCGTGAAGCAGATCTTAATGCAGCTTGATCTAAACCCATTGAAAAATAAACTATATTCACATTTAAGTGGTGGTGAACGAAGACGTGTTTCCATTGCAAGAGCATTAGCTCAGGAGACTCAAATCCTATTAATGGATGAAGCATTTGCGAATCTTGATATAAATCACCAACTGGAGATAATGCAGCTGCTTTCTGAGATAAACAGGGAGCACAATAAACTCATCATTCTGGTTTCTCATAATATTAATCTGGCAAGTGAATATTGCGAGAGAATTGTTATGCTTAGGGAAGGAAAAGTGATCGCTGATGGAACACCCGAAAATATTGTGAATTCAAAGAATTTAAAAGAACTTTATAACGCTGAATTGAAGATAATAAAGAATCCTGTTTCAGGGAAACCAAATTTGATATATCCGGGGAAAAATGCGAATTAGAATTATAATTACTTTGCTGATTATCTCGATGAGATTGATCGGTTTCAATGTTACAGCCCGGGTTGTGAATGTAGATGGAAAACCAATTGAGAATGTGATAATCACGGTAAATAATAGAGCTGTGATTTCACGGGGGAATGGACTTTTTAAGATAGAGGATGTATCGGCAGAAGATGAGATCATCTTTCATAAGATCACTTATAAAGATAAAAGAATTTCTGCAGGCGATATCAAAGAGTCTATAGTTTTAGAAAAAGAGATCATCTCGATTCAGGGACTAAGAGTAATCGAGCAAAGGAAAAAAGAGCTGATCGGTTCGAGTGAGATTATTATAATAAAATCCAAACACAATACCGGATCAGCAGCTGATATTTTACGAGAAAATACAGATTTGCAAATATCTGGAATTCCGCTGACCGGAGAAGAACAGAAGATCATCTTTCCCGGTTACAAAGCGCGTCATACACTAATTATGCTGGATGGTATTCCTTTGAATAAAAGTGGAACAGCATTTGATATTTCAACTATTCCGGCTGAAATTATCGAAAGTATTGAGATCGTGAAGGGAAGTTCCAGCAGTATTGGCGGAGCCGGTTCGATGGGTGGTATCATAAATATAAATACAAAACGGGCTAACAATAATTGTAAGGTGAATGCAAATCATTCTTTCGGCTCGTTTGGTTTGGATAAACACTCATTAACATTATCTGCGGCAAATTCTAAGGTTCAGTTTTATTCTTTTGTCAGGAAAAGTTTTGCCCGTAACGATTTTAAGTATGTTCCTGCCGATGATCCCGATACGCTGAGAACTAGAGATTACAATGATAAACTCATTTACGATGCAAATATCAATCTAAGTTATTCCGGTTCAATTGGAATGTTATCATATAAATTCTTTTTTCAAGATTTCTTTAAGAAACTCCCAGGTAATATTGAATCTTTGGAATGGTTTAAAGATAGCAGACTCACAGGACAATCACAGAAACACATAATCAATTATTCCGGAAAATTAGAAGACTACCGGATCAAAGCAGATCTTTTTTATTCACTTGATAAATCTTTATACGATAACACACGTCTTGATTCACTCTTGTTAAATAATATTTATCTGGCAATTCTTGCCAGAAACCGACAGCAGAGTAGAGGAATTAAACTGCATTCGGAATATATGAGTGATGTATTTTACGTCGATTGGGGTGGAGATTACCGTTACGAAGATTTTAAATACACCGATCTGAATTATCCAGATCAATCCATTGAAAAAGTTTACAGAAATAACTATGCGGTTTTTGGAAAAACTCAACTCAAACAAAAGCACTTTCCTTACACAACAAGTTTAACCGGATCTGTCCGTTGGGATAATACAACAGGTTTTAATGATCACACAAGTTGGAAGGTAGAGCCGGAATTTTCGTATGAGAATTACTTTAAGATATTTTTGGGTGGTAATGTGGCAAATGGTTATACACTGCCTTCTTACTACAGTCTTTTTTGGAAGGGAGATACTCATGTTTCCGGCAATCCCGATCTAAAACCGGAAAGTTCTCTTAGCTGGCAGATCTTTTCTAAACTGGAATTGTTGGATAATTCTTTTAAGGTTACTTATCGTCATGATGATATCGATGATATGATAATCTGGATTAGAGATGAATGGAAAAAATGGAAGCCGATGAATCTCTCTTCTGCAGAAGTAGAAAATTGGGATTTTGAACTGAATTTGAAACCTTATAAATTTCTAGAATTTGGAACAGTTTATACAAAAAGTTCAGCCATCAATAGATCAAAGAATGATCCTAATTATGGCAGTAAGATCATTTATGTTCCGGATTATTCACTCGATATACACGCAAGATTGAAATCAGGAATGTTCACGGGTAACGTATCATATAAATTAATTGGAGAACAGTGGTCGAATTCTGAGCAAACCACTACAGGACATCAACTTCCTGCTTACGATCTGCTGAATGCAGGGATTGAATATTCTATAAGTTGGAAAGAATTCGAGTTCACACCGGCTATTAGAGTTAATAATATTTTGAACAAATTGTATGAGATTTACGATCATATACCACAGCCCGGTATTAACTGGGAAGTGAATTTAGGGATAGAATGGAAGTTGTAAAATCTCATCCCGAGCAAGTGAACTTGCAGTAAATAAATATAGTGTATCTCGTTCACCTTGAACGAGACAGTTATTTGGGCTTAATAATAATGTTCCCAAGATCCCGAATACTTTCGGGAGGGACGAGAATGGAAAAAGGAGATGAATATGAAAAAAAGTTTAGTAATTTTAGTTATGTTGGCAGCGTTGAATTTGTGGGGAGCAGTTGGTTTTGTAGTTAATTCGGGAAGTGAAACTTTATCCAGAATTGATTTTGAAACTGGTGAAGTGAACAATGTGTTTTGTGTTCTTGGCTCAATGCCGAATCGTATGGAATTAACAAGTGAATTTGCTTATATTATAAATTCCGGGGATAACAGTATCCAGAAAATAGATATTAATACAGGTAACACAATTACGGATATTTATATTGAAAATTCCTCGAATCCTTATGATATCGTCATTGATGAAGATTATGCATATATTACCGGTGGAATGATAAACAAAGTTTATAAGATAGATCTTAATACCGATAGTGTAGAAAGTTCCATTTCGGTTGGCGGGAATCCTGCCGGAATGGCTATTTTGGATGGCAAATTATTCGTAGGAAATACTGATTACGGAACCGGATATTCCAATTGCTCTGTTAGTGTTGTAGATCTGGAGACATTCAGTGTTGAAGCAACAATTCCAACCGAAGTTAACCCGCAATTTTTAAAAACAATTAATGGAAATATTCATGTGAGTTGTGGGGGAAACTGGGTAGATATTTTTGGTAAGATCTGCATAATTGATCCCGCATCGAATACAATTATGAGTACACTCGATATTGGTGGTGTAACAAGCAATTTTGCCTTAATGCCAAATAATACTGTTTATGTAGCCGATGGTTTTGGCACATCGCTTTATGCTTATGATGCGGAAACTTTCGAAATCATTTACGATAGTTCAAATCCATTTACTCCGGGTGGAACGATGGTTGATTCCAATAGTGAAAATCTTTTTGTGCTCGGTGGAGAATGGGGACAGAATTTCACTGTGAAGGTTTTTGATATTAATGAAAATCTTTTAGATGAATATACAGTTGGAATGTATGCAACGGATATTAAGATAGTTACGGAAGGTGTCTCTGCGGATGATGAATTACTACCAACACCTGATTACAATTTAACAAATTATCCCAATCCGTTTAATCCTTTAACCACGATTACTTTTTCTGTAACACAAAATTCCGATTTTGTGACACTTGATATCTATAATATCAAAGGACAAAAAGTGAAAACTTTCCCAAATCTCCAAATCAACAAATCTTCAAATCAACAAATTCTCTGGAACGGAACTGATGAAAACAACAGACGTGTAAGCTCAGGAGTTTATTTCTACAAACTGAAATCAGGTAGTTTTGAACAAACTAAGAAAATGATTTTAATAAAGTAAGGATAGCTCTGCGAGCAGTCCGGAAAGTTTTCAGGGGAGGAAACATGAAAAACTTATTACTTATTATATTTTTTGTTTTATCAACATGTCTATTCTCAACCGTTATCAATATCCCGGCAGACCAACCAACAATACAGGAAGGGATCAATGTAGCTGTTAATGGCGATACAGTTCTTGTTCAACCGGGAACTTATGTAGAAAACATTAACTACAACGGCAATAGTATTGCAATAGGAAGTCTATTCCTTACAACGCAGGATACAACATATATTTCCCAGACAGTGATTGATGGTGGTCAACCTTTAAATCCTGAATGTGCTTCTGTAGTAACTTTTGAAAATGGTGAAAATTCGTCTGCAATATTAAGCGGATTTACAATAAGAAATGGAAGCGGAACTTATGCTGATCCTTCCGGTAGTGGTTATTATCATTATATTGGTGGTGGTATCTATTGTATTAATTCAAATCCAAATTTAACAAATCTTAAGATCAACAATAATGTAGTTGAATCAGGTGGAGCAGGAATATACTTTTATAATTCGGATGTGAGTATGAATAACTCGGTTATTTCGAACAATTCTGCAAACTGGCAAGGAGGTGGAGTTTATTGTATAGAAAACTCAAACCTTAACATATTAAACACAAAAATAATTAACAATATTAGCGGCTCATATGGCGGAGGTATTTTCTTCCATTCAGAATCGAACTCACAATTGGAGGATGTAGTCATTTCCGGAAACACAGCAGAAAATCCTGGAGGAGGAATTTGTTCTTTTAGTTCCAATATGAATTTAGAAAATACTACAATATCAAATAATATAAGCGGTTCTAGAGGTGGAGGAATATACACATACGCCGCCGAAATATATTTATCCGGTGTTAATATTTCCAATAATTCTGCTGAATCAAAAGGAGGAGGTATTTCCGGATCAATAATGATTTTTGATAGTGAAAATAAATCTAATATTTATTCAAATAGTGCACAGTTTGGAAATGATCTATATAACGGTTCAGGAAATACGGTGAATGTGATCGTTGATACTTTTACTGTAATGGTGCCAACCAACTATCATGCACATCCGATCAATCAGTTTACATTTGATATTTTACATGGAATAGAACCACAAGTAAATGCTGATCTATATGTTTCACCGGATGGAGATAATACAAACAGCGGATTATCTTTCGATGATCCTTTAAGAAACATTTATTATGCCTTGTCTATTATCAGTGCAAATAGCGAAAATCCCAGAACAATTTATCTTAATGCAGGAACTTATAGTCCCGAAACAAACGAAGAAAGTTTTCCGATTCTTTGTACAAGTTGGGTTTCTATATTAGGAATGGATGAAGATACTACTATTTTGGATGCAGATATGCAGGAAAGCGTAATTTATTGTTCAGGAGTTGATGGAGTAAGCATCGAAGATGTTACATTAACAAATGGAGTGGCTTATTGGTCAGGTGGTGGAATATATTGTGCAAATTCCGAATTAGATATTTTTCAAGTAACAATTTCAAATTGCCTTGCCGGTGAAGGTGGAGGAATTCATCAGACCAATTCTAATTCCATATTTAGCAATATCTCAGTAATAAATAATGCAGCAAAACATTGTGGTGGAATTTACAGTTATGAATCTACATTATCAATAATTGATTCGGATATTTTATCTAATCATGCTGATGAAACAGCAGGTGGAATATGCTGTAATGTTGGAGAAACTCTTATTACATCAACGAATATCATAGGGAACAATGCCGGTGGTGGTGGTGGTGGTTTAGCTTGCGGAAATTCAAATCCGGTACTTCTTGATGTTCTGATTTCTGAGAATACAGCTCATTATGGTGGTGGTATGACTTTTTGGAATTCAAATCCCAATTTGGGAAATGTTACAATTGCTAATAATAATGCTACATATCGTGGTGGTGGAATCGGTTGTTTCTATGAAGGCAGTAGTATTAATCTGACCAATGTTACAATAAGCGAAAATGTTTCTTTGAATGGATTTGGAGGAGGGATTTACTCTGAATTTGGAAGCAATATACATTTAGAGAATTGTATAATGTGGAATGATATACCTAATGAAATAGTTATTTTAAACGGTTCTTTTGTTTCTACAAATTATTGTGACATAGAGGGTGGTGCAATGGGCACAGGTAATATTGATGATGATCCTTTATTCAGCGATGATGAATTTCATCTATCGGAAAGTTCTCCTTGTATAGATGCAGGCAATCCTGATAGTCTTTACTATGACATCGAAGATCCTTATAATCCCGGTTATGCTTTATACCCGGCAATGGGAACAATTCTGAATGATATGGGAGCTTATGGTGGACATGGCTATTATGAACCACCTGTTTCCGCTGATGAAGAACTAATCACAGTAAAATCTGTTATAAAATTAAATAATTATCCTAATCCGTTTAATCCAACAACCACGATTCAATTTAGCAACGAACAAAACGAACAAAACAAAGCAATCAGAATTGAAATTTACAATATTAAAGGACAAAAGGTAGAGACTTTGGAGTGCAACATCCGTGATGTTGCTAAAACGACACGGTCGTTTCACTCCATAACCTGGAACGCAAAAAACCACGCGTCCGGCATTTATCTATACAAATTAAATATTAAAGACTCACCAATAAAAAAAATGTTATTGATGAAATAAAAAATATTAAATATTCAATATTAAATCTAAATAAGGAGAATTGAAAGATGAAAAAAATAATTGACATTAATTTAGAAATAATAATTTTCGATAGTAGTTATTTTTCACAAAATTAGACGTTACAGAATAATGTTATTAGAGTAGAACTTGAAATAAGCGGAGAAACTATGAGAATCAAATACCAAGAACCCAAAACCAAAAACCAGAAACCCCTAATCCTTTTCACTTTATCCTTCATCCTTTTTACTTTATCATTCCTCACGGCAGACACCCATATCCCACCCGGAGATGTAAGTGGCACCTGGACTATTGCTGGCAGCCCATACATAATTGATGGACATATTACAGTACCAGTGGATAGTACCTTAATTATTGAGCCCGGAGTAAATATTGTTTTCTCAGGAAGCTATAAATTTAAGATATATGGTAGACTATTAGCAGAAGGAACTGTAAATGATACAATTTTTTTTACAGCACAGGATACAACGATTGGCTGGAAAGGTTTAAAATTTTACGATACAGATATAAATCAACAAGATAGTTCAAAAGTTGAATATTGTAGATTAGAATATGGAAGACAAGGTTCATTAATATATTGTAGTAATTCATCCTGTATTTTAATTAAAAAGAGCATAATAACAAATAATTTAGATGGTAGAGGAATTTCTTGTGGTAATTCCAGCCCAACTATAGTAGATGTAGCTATTACTAACAATACTAGCGAAGGTTACGGTGGTGGGATATCTTGCACTGATTCCTCTAACCCGAGTCTAATTAATGTTACTATTAGTGGAAATACAGCTATGTGGGGAGGAGGTATTAGTTGT
>JAUVLU010000030.1 GCA_030600585.1 Candidatus Cloacimonadota bacterium
AGTTAAGAGAACGATCGGGACGATCGTTTTACATATTTCTTCTATCCGTGTTTATCAGTGGTTCAAAAAAAACCGATATGTTGTTTTCATAAAATCAAAGTTCTTATGACTTCGTTTGCTACGCAAGCCGAAATTAAATGGCACGCCTTAGTCTTCGTTAAAGAAAAGCATGAAGAACTCAACTACGCCCTAACAGGCGAGAGGATTGCCAAGAAGAAGGGGTTCTCATCAAGTTTCTTGTTTTTGAGATCCTTTGTTCGTTTTTGTTTGCTTTTGTTCGTTGTTATTATGTTTAAATTGATAAAACCGATGTGTTTTGCTACGCAAAGCCAAATCTTGTTTTGATTTCGTTTGCTACGCAAGCCGAAATTAAATGGCACGCCCGAGAGGATTCGAACCCCTAACCCCCTGATCCGTAGTCAAGTACTCTATCCAATTGAGCCACGGGCGCACGCTGTTGTTAATCCAAATTTTTCACTTTTTATGTCAAGAAATTTAAGACCTGTCATTACTCAATACAAAAGTTCAAATAAATTTATAACTTCTTGACACTCAGAATGGCAAAATTTATCTGATTTAGATTTTGTGAGGTTAAGTATGAAGAAAGAGATGTTGATTATAACTATAAATAAATATTTATTAATAAGGAAAATTAAATGTTAAATATTCTGGAAATGATGAAGCAATATTTTGCTCATCACATTATTTTCAGTGCCGGATTGTTGCTTATTGTCGGATATATTTTCGGGCAGTTAGCCGAGAAGATAAAGCTTCCGACAATTACCGGCTATATCCTTGCGGGTGTGGTAATTGGAAGTTCAGGTTTAAAATTGATCCGACATGAGAATATGGAGATGTTATACATCTTATCTGAGATCACACTTTCATTTATTGCAGTTATTATAGGAGGTGAATTCTCATTTTTCAAACTCAAATTATATGGTAAGAAAATCTTGTTACTCACGCTCTCTCAGATGTTCCTCACCTTCTTTCTGGTTTCATTCGGTCTTTTAGCAATTGGATTCTCAAATTATATTGCCTTTGTTCTGGGTGCGATTTCAGCAGCGACGGCTCCTGCAGCAACAGTGGTAATTGTGGAAAAACTCAAAGCACGAGGGAAATTTGTTGATTATCTTTATGGAATTGTTGCTTTAGACGATGCCGGAACAGTAATTTTATTCTCAGTAGCATTCGCCATTTCCGGATCAATGATAGGAGATGTTCAGGTAAATATTTCACATTCAATTATCCATGCTTTCAAGGAGATTGTAATTTCTGTTATAATTGGTGCGATTAGTGGTCTTATAATCCATTTCGTTACTATAAAAAAACGTAATTTAAATGAGATCAAGATCATCTCTTTGGGCATAATATTCATTACAACATCAATTGCGATTAGTTTGCATCTGTCACCGCTCATAGCAAATATGGCTTTAGGTATGTTATTAATTAATATGAATAAAAAGAATGCTCGGATCCTCTTCTCTTTCGAGCCAATGACACCTCCTTTGTATGCTATCTTCTTTGCCATAGCAGGAGCAGAATTAAATATTGCTATTTTTACTGATCCGGTAATTTTATTAGCCGGTTTTGTATATATTACTTTAAGATTCGCAGGAAAGTATTTTGGAATATTTTTGAGTGGGGCTGCATTGAAGATAGATAAAAATGTAAGAAATTATCTTGGGTTAAGTTTGCTTCCACAGGCGGGAGTCGCAATTGGTTTGATGCTATTCGTACAAGCTTCTCCTATCGTATTGCAAGCTTCTGCCAAGATCCAAATTGAGATTGCCCAGATGACGAATATCATTTTAATGTCTGTTTTCATTAATGAAATTATCGGACCTCCACTATCAAAATTTGCTATCATAAAAAACCTGAAAAGGAGAAAATAATGGAATTTTCGGAAATCGTTAAACTTGAATGCTGTGAAGTTGATTTTAATGCTAAAAACAAAACTGACGCATTACGCAATATTTGTAAACTGCTTAAGCGAAGCAGGGAATTCAGAAATATCGAAGAAGATATTATTTTCAAAGCTCTTAAAGAAAGAGAAGATATGGGAAGTACGGGATTCAGTAGAGGAATTGCTATTCCACACTGTCAGTTAGAAGGTATTGATCATTTTATCATCGCCATAGCGATCTGCAAGAAGGGCATTCATTTTGATGCATTTGATAAAAAGAAATCTAAAATATTTATTACGATAGTTGGTCCTAAGGGAAATAAGAGTTCACATTTAAAATTGCTGGCTCAAGTATCTCTGATATTGAAAGAACCGGATGTAGCCAATGAGATGTTACACGCAACTACAAAGATCGGTCTTTATGAAGAATTCCTCCGCAATACAAATGACGAAGTTACTACATTTTATCATAAAGGAAAAGAAGTTTTAATGTTACTCACAGTTAAGGATGAAAGCATCATGCAGGATATTACGGAAGTATTTGTAGAATATGGAATTCAAGATTCAATTATTCTGGAAACACAAAATATGGAAAATCTGATTTCTAAAACTCCTCTTTTCATGGGATTCTTTAATTTCACTTCCGATAGAAGCCCATTCAGCAAGGTCATTTTGGTGAAGTTGACAAAAGATCATATAAATGCATTAATAAAGGGTTTGGAAGATGTCTTTGGTAATCTGGATACATATTCGGCTTTAAGTATTATTACTCTCGATATCTTCTTCTCAAAAGGATTTGGTGATGAGTAGATTCGTGAAAAATATTATATATTAAATCAACCTTTAGATTTAGAATTTTGAACCTCTCCGTAATTTGCAATCTAACCGCATAATCAATAAGACGTTCCTATAAATCAAACTTACTCTAATTATTTCACTTGGATATTCCGTGTTATACGAATCGATTTATGATAGCAAACGACCTCTCTTTGGACATTATTTTCATAAAAAAAGGGACCCTCACAAAGGATCCCTTTATATTTTTCAAATCAATGTAAATCATCGTAAAGAATATTATCCCATACTTCCCAATAATTAGGATTTCCACCCCAATTATAAATACCGTGCCAATCACCATCGGCTTGGACAGTAACACTTCCATCTCCATTGGTGTCTCCGCCATGTTCGTCATCTTTATAGGAAGTAAACCAGACACCGTTGGCATCCCAGTTGATAAGGTTATCTCCCATATAATCCAGAGTACCACCATCAAATTTAAAGATAACATTTTCTGCTATTGTCAAAGAATTGTCCGTATCAATATTAATACCTTGATTCAATGCACAGAAAGGTACTTCGGTCTCCGTCCATGATATATTTCCTTCTATCACACAAGTAGTTCCCAGAGCATCTACATAAATTCCATTATAAAGATTAGTTTGACTTGGATTTTCCGTATTATGAAAAATATTACTTGAATCCAAATTAAGTGAACCGTTTATTCTCAATGGCTTTTCATTATTATAGAATTGATTATAGGCTATCAAGGTTCCGGTTTCAGCAAGCCAGGCATTAAGAACACATTTGCTTGCACCTTTGTTATGTACAAAACTGCAATTAGTAACACTGGCAGTAGAACCTGTATCTAATTCCAGAGTGTGATCAGCACTGTAATAACCACCACCATAATAGAACTTGCAGTAGTTAAAAGAAGATATATTATTTGTTTCCAGAATTTTGATATATGCCCAGTCACCCGGACCAGCCGATGTTGTAGATCCGTCATTATTTGTATCACCACCTACTGTATCATCTTTATAGGAAGTAAACCAGATGGATTGAGACATTGTTCCTTCTGCAATCAGTGTACCACGTACCCACCAATCGTTATTCTGCAACTTGATCATCACACCTGGAGAAAGCGTTAATGATTTTCCCAGAGCAATTGACATTTCACTACCATCAAAAACGAATGGTACTTCGGTCTCACTCCATGTTATAGCTCCTTCAACTACCATATTGTTTACCTGAATACCATTATGATCATTCACATCCGAACGACCGCTTAGATCATGGAAAATATTGGAATCATCGATATTATATGAACAATTAATATTCAATGGCCATGTGTTATCGTAGAATACGTTATTTTGAATTATCGTTCCGGTGTCAGCAAGACTTGCATCAAGAGCACCATCATCACCCTCATTATGAGCAAAGGTACAATTTGTAACACTAACATTAGTTTCTGAATCTAAAGACATTACATACCTATCTTGATAACCTCCGCCATAATAGATTTCACAATAATCGAAGCTCGATTGATTATTATTTCCGGCAATACCGATATTATTCCAATCACCCCGGGCAGGAACAGTCGCACTGCCGTTACCGTTCGTATCACCACCGTGTGCATCATCATGCCAGGAAGTAAAAGTAATAGGCAAAAGTTCTGTTCCTTCTGCTATTATCAAACCACCGGAATTCCCCCAGACTCCGAAACGGGCAGAATCCTTAAATTTTATCAAGGTTCCTGCTTCGATGGTTAAAACAGCTTGGATCAGAATTTCTCCATCGATCAGGTAGATATTGTTATTCGTCCATGTCGTGTTACCCACGATATTATTTTCAATTAAAATAACAGTAATTGGTTGAAGCTGGAAATTTACATTAGTAGATTCTCCAGCATAAACTTCGATATCTTCCTCAACATCCATAGTGTAACCCTCGGCAGTACAGGTAAATGTGTAAGTACCTTCATCTGTTTCGAAAGAATAAGTTCCACCGACTCCAGTGGTTGCAACATTATTAGTTCCGTCATTGATAACGGCACTTGAAATAGCTTCGCCGGTATTGGCATTTGTCACAATTCCCTCAACTATGCCTGGTTCATCAGGTCCTGCAGGATCTTCTTCACATCCAATCAACAATAAGCCAAAGATCACAATAAGAACTGTTAAAAACTTGCTAACATTTGTCATAATTCCCCTCCCTAATATATTATAAATTTATACGTTTGCTCTTTGCAAAAAACAAAATAAATAAAACTTAAGTCAAGATATTAATTATTTAATAGTTTGTTTTTTGGCAAGTTACATATTATTCCACTGGTATTTTGCCAAATCTATTTTGTCTGAAATTATTTGAATTCCTTCACTTACCAGCATAGCTTTCTGCATTTCAAATCCTTCGCATGGCTTCATTGATATCCTTCCTTGTGAATTTATCACGCGGTGCCATGGAAGGTCATACTTTTCGGAAGATGAGTGAAGAATCCTTGAAATCTGTCTTGCAGCTTTATTGTTACCCGCAAGTATTGCAATTTGACCGTAAGTGGCAACCTTTCCTGCCGGAATCTTTTGTATGATCTCGATCACCTTTTTACTAAAAGGAGAAATCATAATAACTCCTGAATTATATTAACCGTTCCATTGCTGCATATTATCGATCAAAGCTTTCACCGGAGCTAATCCGGTTACTTTTCCCTCATGAATTGCCTTAAGTATTGTTCCACCACCGGTAAAAAAGTAATATAATTCATCCTTTAATGCTTTTTCATATAGATCAGGAAGAAGTGTTTTAAATTCTTGAAGTGTATCACCTCCACCAAAAAACTTTTCACTAATATTATTTTCAGCAATGATCTTATCCAAAGCAATTGTTCCTTCAGCAAAATACGGAGTAAGACCCATAACTGCATTCACAAAAATAGTTTTTGCATTTGAGAAAACAGTTTGAATTTCTTTTGTTTGAAAAGATTTTGGATCGGCATCTAAAATATAATCCAAGCTCTCCCCTTTTGAGATGTTTTGAATATTCACGACTTTTTTATTCCGGTTAGATCCGGGTGAATTCGACTCTACAACAAACGGCAGTTCAATGAGTTTTTCAGGATACTTTGCAGCAAGATCAACGAATTTATTTGCAGAAAAAATATCTTCTTCACTAATTCCTTTTATGGTTATCCCATATTTAGCACACAAATAAGCATTGTATAAAACACCGCCAAGTATCAAATGATCCGCACTTTCCAAAAGAGCAGTTAACGGTCCTATTTTCGTATCGAATTTTGAACCGGCAACAACTGCAAGAAATGGCTTTTTTGCAGATAACACACGTTCGAGATTATCAATTTCTTTTTGCATAAGAAGTCCTGCATAAGACGGTAAATATTTTGTAGGTCCCACCGTGGAAGCATGTGGCTGCCATGAACCAAAAGCATCATTTACAAAAATATCTGATAGACCGGCTAATTGTTCTCCCAGTTTTTCAGCATCCTGCCTATGTGCTTCTTCGCCTTTGAACCAACGGGTATTTGGAAGATAAAGTCCATCTATATCCCCGGATTGTAATTTATTGATATAATTTGGTTTTGAAAAATCAGGAGTATTATCAAATGCAATTTTAAAGTTAAGATTGAATTTATCTTTCAAATAATTTACGATTGGGACAACGGAAGCATCATTGGAAATATTGATCTCACCGGTTTTTTTATCACGCGGTCTTCCCACATGAGACATCAAAATAGGCTTCCCTCCCTGCTTAATTATATATTCAATTGTATCAATCGAAGCATCTATTCGATAAGGATCTTTGATGACTCCTTTTTTGACTACATTGTGATCCACTCGAACTAAAACTATTTTATTTTTTAGATCAGCATTCTGTATTCCGGGAATGTTAATCATTGTAACCTCCAGATTTCCATTTCAATTAAGTTAAATTTTAAATTTTGTTTTTTTTGAGCAACTATTTTTTCTTTTTTTATATTATTAAACAAAAAAAACCTTGCGAATCAATTCCGCAAGGTTTTCTAATATAAATAATTTAGTGCAGCTATTTCAACAAGATCACTTTCTTCACA
The DNA here is from genome assembly GCA_030600585.1 of Candidatus Cloacimonadota bacterium. GTDB lineage: Bacteria > Cloacimonadota > Cloacimonadia > Cloacimonadales > TCS61 > Tenebribacter. Next base: position 6,771 of record JAUVLU010000030.1, read on the forward strand.
CTTGTGTAATCACCTTCTTCATTATTTGCATCAAATGTAGAGAAATAAATACCGCTGGAAACATTTCTACCATTTGTGTCCTTACCGTTCCATACTGTGCTGTGCATTCCAGCTTCTTGAAAAGAATTAACCAAAGTACGAACCAATTGCCCCTTTGTGTTGTAAATTTTCAAAGTTACTTTTGAATTATTTTCCAAGTTATATTGTATGGTTGTTTCAGGATTGAATGGGTTCGGATAATTACCCAATAATTTTGTTTCAACACCTGTAAAATCATTCTGCGTATTTGTTCCGGTAATAGTAAAAGTATGAGGATCGGCAGAACCGATGAAAGGATGATTCCTGCTTTGCCCGGATTCATCGGCAGCATGAATATAATATGCCACTTCCGCTCCCTCAGGTTGAGAAGGAATTATGCCTGTAAAAGTAAAATCTTCCACTAATGTCATTTGAACGAAAGTATATTCACCGCCATCAACTTTGTAATAAACCAGGAGTGAATCCGAGTAAACCGGTTCTCCGCTGTATGGAATTATTTCTGCTTCAATTTCATAATTAGGTCTCTGAATCTGTTCACCCTGAATTGGAATATGACGGATGTACAGCATATTCCTATCGGCAATTCCGCGTGTACGGCAGTGAAGTGCATCTGTATTTGCCCAACCAGAATAATAGATACCGAAGATCTCATAGCCGGGCATTGCTTCTTCGTAAGAGGCAATAGCTTCATCATCCCATTGACTTCCTGTAATTGGAACAAAAACTTTGTTATTAAGTATTAACGAATTTGTATACGGGGTATCTTGGGGATATCCTTCCGGAGTGTAAACACGATATACTTCATAGTTATTTCCCCAAGCTGAAGTTTGATCAGCAAAATAATCTGCCACAAACTCAAAATCTTCATATCTGTAGTCAGTTTCCGGCACCTGACCGATCATCACTTTATCCACATCCAGAAATTTTCCCCAGCAGTCTATGTGTCTTATATATTCGCCCAGCGGGTCGATAGTAACATGATAAGTATCGATACCCAGAAAATCTTGTACAAGTTGATCGATTTGTGCAGGAGTAAGATTGGAATTTTCATCGTAAACGAGGTCAGTAGATGCACCAACGAAATTTCCGTCACACATGTAATTTCCACCTGTGTGTTCAATATCCATTCCATAAAGGTCTATCCCAAAGTAATTTGCTACTATTACCGGAATTTCATCATCTAATGGTCTGGGTCTGTTGTATGGAAAATCTACAATAGCAATTTCATTATCGACTGAGACAAACCATGGTCCAAAATCACGTACCCAATAAGTATTTGTTGATGCATTTATGAATTCACAGTTTGTCATATTCACGCCGTTGTTTTGGTAATATGTCTCGCATTGAGTTTGCTGATAACTTTGAACGATCGTATAAATTGTAATATCTTGTGACATTTCTGCAATAAGAGCATAAGGAACACCCAGCGGATAGACAACCAACACACCTTCCATCTGCTCAAATTCCGATGTTTGACGAACTGTTCCGATTGGAGGATTGGTTGGTGTGAAATCTCTTTCATAATCTTCGTTTAATAAAATCTCTTCTAAACTTAAAAAGTGCGCGAGAACTGGATTTTCTTTAACTTTCATGGAAATATTGTCTAAACAATTTAATGATGTTGTGATGGTTACGATCAATACAAATAATACAATTACCGATTTTTTCATTATCTTTCCTCTATCTATTTTATTCTATAATATATGCAACTTTAATTCCAATAGTTTAAATATATTAGTTAGATCAATTATAAAGTATAAAAGTTCAAAAGATTTAATATTCTGGTTACCAATCCCCTGCTTGCCAAGGCGTAGTTTACGAAGACTTGGTAACCTGCTAAGATTTTATTGCGTTCCCAAAGAGGGCTTTGGGAACGAGAAATGATTCACAAATTTGCCAATTTACCAACCTTGAAAGTGTCAAGTGAGGAGAAATTTTGAAAGAAACATTTTCAAGGTTTATACATCTTGGAGGAGTGAACAAGCTACAAAAAAAGCCCCGGCGAACCGGGGCTAATTTCTAACAGCTAACTGCTAACAGCTATTTCATAAGGAGTGAAAAGTTGCCTGACCACTCACGAGTGGTCAGGCGAAATTTCCTTATTTCATAAGAATGGAGAAGTTGCCCCGCCGATAAAAACCGTCGGAGCTAAATTCCCTTATTTCATAAGGATCATTTTCTTTGTTGCAGTATAGTTATTAGATCTCATCTTGTAGAAATATAATCCACTTGAGACTACCTTATTGCTGTTATCTTTACCGTTCCATACAACATTATGATAAGCTGCTTCAAGATTCTCATTTACAAGTGTCTTAACAAGCTGACCCTTCATGTTGTAAATGTTAATCGAGACATTACCTGATTCTTTTGTTGAGAAGCTGATAGTGGTTGTCGGATTGAATGGATTCGGATAGTTGCCGGTAAGCTTTGTTTCTTCAGGCTTTGGTAAATTACTAAGATCTGTATGAGCAACAAAAGCATTGTTAGACATTGCAGATTCCCAATTACCATCATATACTACCACAACATTGTATGTATAATTCCCGGTTAAAACATTTAGGTCTTCGTAAGGAGAACTCATTACATCTTCTGCTATCAGTTCACTATTACGATACACTTTATAAGAAACAATACCTCTGCTTGCAGGTATACCCCAGCTTACTATGACATTTGGATCTTGAGATTCGGCTGTAACATCTGTTAGAGCAGGAAGTACAACTGTTACATTTGCCGGTTCTGAATGATCAGATTCGCCTTCATCATAAACAGCAGTTACAGTATATTCATAATCACCTGCATTAAGTTCTTCGTCTGTGTAAGTGAATATTGTCGGATCAGTTATTTCAACGATCTCAGTTCCATCTTTATATACTTTGTATCCGACAAGTGAACGTGTTTCATAAACAGGCTCTTCATTACTTCTTGAAATTCTTTCTCTAACATTTAATTTACCTATCTTATCTTTAGTGATATTCTCACATTGTGGATCTGCAGGAGTTTCCCATGTAATAACTACATCATTGTAATCCGTCACTGAAGCTTGTACGTTTTCAGGAGTATTTGATGGATTCATTGCAAAGTTAAGAGATGTTGTTGCACCTTCTTCCACAACCACATCTTCCATTACCAGATCAAAATAGTTATCTGCCGTACAGGTGAAATCATAAATTCCAACTAAAGTATCGAATGAGTAAGAACCGTCAGTTCCGGAGATAGCCATTCCGGCAATATCTGCTCCTTCGATTGGAAGACCTGTATCAATATCGATTACAAATCCGGCAACTGTTCCCGTTGTCTCAACTCCTATAGCCGGGAAGACTATATAGTCTATCCACGCACAGTCTGAACCGTTGCTAACCGAACCATCCTTATAATACTCCCATTTGAGAGTATGAGTTCCAACAGAAAGTTGATATGTTTCTTGACTCCAAGCAACAGTGCCACTCCAAGATCCAACCTGTGCATTATCAACATAGAACCTTAAAAAATCCCAATTTGTTTCTGATGATACTTTTTTATAGAAACTCAGATCACCGGCAGCCAGAACATTTACTTCTAAATATATAGAAGAAGTCTGGTAATGACTTATTGTACCTGACTTAGCACAATATGTTCCCTCATAAGCTCCGGTTGAAATCGTCCAGTTTGCATTTCCACCAAACTGCCAGTCAAAACTCAGGAAGTTATTATTCTCAAAGTCTTCAATTATTAATCCAACGATAGTAGTAAAATAATTTTGAATTGAATATGCATCAGCATCAACTTCATAATTAAAGGTTATTGGCGTTCCTAAAGAAATTTCCGAATCTGCGATTACTGTGTAAACAGCCTGTACACTACCACCTGCAATAATTTCACCTAAAGTGTATGTTTCATCTACGATTGTGATGAGTGGCTCTGTACATGTAAGAGTACTAATAACAGATGGTGATGTAGAACTACCTTCATTATTTGTAGGAATATAAATAGTTACAGTTTCACCTGGATCTATTATTCCATTATCATTACCCGTATTATCATCAATAATAAATTCTTCAGCAGTAAGAATAGGTGCATGTGCCTCATCTGAGAAATAGCTTTCCCAGATTTGACCACCATCAGCTTCCACAACAAAATCTATTACATGTCCATCAGGAACATTATCTGCAACTTCAAATGCAAAAGCATCAAAAACTGTCGCTGTAGCACCTGCTGCAATATTTCCGAAATAAGCAGTTGCATCAATAATTATTACATAGGCATCTGTTGAAGAAATTATTACATCAACGTTAGTTGCCTGTTCATTCCCAACATTGGAAACTGTGAAATCAAGTGTAACTGTTTCACCATAATCCAACATTCCATTTCCATTACCGGAAGCATCATTGATAATATGTGAATCATAAACCACATAAGGACCACTTTGTGGAATAACTGGAATTACAGTTTCATATCTGTAATAATTTTGCATTGTAATAACAAGATCAACATTTGTAGGTGGTACTTGAGGATCGATAGTAACAGATACCGGAGAACCTGTTCCTTCCGCAACACCAATTAGCTCGCCATCTACAGATAAAGCAATAAGCGCACCGGCATTAGCTGTTACATTAAATGAAGCAAAACCACTCATTAATATCGGATCATGAGCTACTGTAAGATTTTGAGGTACTTCTGAATATAATGTTGTAAAAGCATCGCCATGATGATGGAATAATCTGTAAGTAATTAATTTATTACTTACATTATTCGGCCAGGCGGATTCCTGAAGAAAATATTTTCCGGCAGCATTTCCAAAAGCCGGTAATACTCCTCTTTCTGTTGGAGTAGAAACATATGTTGGTAAGAAATCAGGCCACATGTTATCATACATTCCCCAAACGAAAGTATCATTCACAAACGAATAGGAAACTTGTGAAGCTGCGATAACTCCAAGTGCACCTGAATTCTCGTCATTATAAGTATATCTGTGGAATTTCTCAGCAAAACATTCTCCACCGATGTTAAACATACCGGTAAGACAGTTAATTGAAAATACAAATGGAAGATCGGTATTAGTTAATCCGTTAATATCGTAATCATAATAAGCCGGATGTCCCCAGCCGTCTGTTCCACCATGATCTCTATGTTGAAGAAGGAAAGCACCACTATTGATCGCATTATTGATCATTGTAGCATTTCCACCGGACCAACCACCAAGTTCTGCTGGTGTTGCAGGAATATAACCTAAATCACTTGGTCCAAATTTGTTAACAACAACCGCAGTATTTGTCGCTGTTGACCATGGATCACTGTTGGGGTTTCCACTGTAAATATCATTGACCCTTACAGGGTTTTTCCCATGTTGATGAAGGAAATAACCACCAATTGCTTCTGAACAAATTTGAAACCAGCGAGAAGTTTGCCACCCGAGAGCTGTGATCGGATGATCATAAAAATCGGGATTTACAGGTGGATTTCTCTCATAATTAATAAACTTGGTAACCATTGTTTCCAGATGTGTATTATTTTGAGCTGTCATACGGGCAAAAACAATATCAGGTAAATTGTTACCTGAAATATCAGCATAATTATTATCTGTTATATAAGTACCCGAATAAGGATGCGGATAAGATTGTGAAGTAATAGTATTTCCGGAATTACCATAATCCGCCATTAGAAGAATAGCTGCTGGAGCCGGATCCCAACCTGTACCGGGTGCCATAATGTCATCGATATAGCTTTCTATCGCTGCAACTGTGTTACCACCAACTTCAGGTACAGTTTTGATCACAGTAGAAATTCCTTGTTTTGTACGGAATACTTTAATCGAATCTGCCCAGGCTAAGAAATCGGCATCATCAGGACAGATAATAAGATATTCAGCACCGTCACGAGTTCTGAAGTTTGATGTATAATCAATTTCAGGAAGTGATCCATAGTTAAGGATATGATCGCTGAGGATTGGATCCCACCATCTGCTGCGAAGATTATCCGCACCAAAATGTCCATTTCCACCAACAAATTCTACTTCAACTTGTAAATCACGATATACAATCAATTCTTTTGTAACCGGATTATATTGGAATGGTGTTATTCCCAACATTACAACATCAACACCACGCATCTGAGTCTGCTCACCCAGAGTTACCGGACTTGCAGGATAGAATGCATCTTTTGAATAAACAGTTTGATCTCTATTATATACAAGTGGACCATCTTCCGTATCAAATGGAATACGTGGAGCAGGAGCAACTTCTACATTATAGAAAGTTTCTGTTCTTTTTGAAATAATATTAAGTTTCGCATAAGCACCTTGTGGAAGTGCAATTAAACGCCCGCCACCTGCAAGGTTAGGTGCACCTTCATCGTTTTGCAACAATACATCCGGTAAAAATACATTTACCATATCCTCACCATTAACTCTAATATCAGTTAGTGAGAATTCTTTGATAGAATAATTCACTGTGACACCAGAATTGTTTCTTTGCTCTAAACTAAAACCGGAATTTGACCAGCTATCGTTATATACAACAACTTGGGATGCAAATACCATATTAGCTACAGCAAGTAGTACAACAATAAACAATGTTGTTTTTTTCATTTTTTTTTCCTCCTAATTATTTAATTTTATTTTTACTTTCTTTTTTATTTTAAAAGAATTATTTTTTTTACACTGGTATAATCACTTTCATCGTCCTTAATATCACAATGAGAAAAATATATACCTGTAGAAACTTTCTTACCATTATCATCAGTTCCATCCCACATAACCTGATGTCTGCCGGCTGTCTGGTTTTCAGCTATTAGTGTTTTGATTTTCTGCCCTTTAATGTTGAATATTTTAAGTACAACTTTAGATTCGCCGGCTAAACTATAACTGAATGTTGTGGTAGGATTGAACGGATTGGGATAGTTACCGAAAAACCTGATAATATTAGATATTTCATTGTTGTTTGCAGAATTATAAAGATTTGTATCAAAGAAAAGTTCAACCTGATATTCTCCTTCACTTGTATCTATATTCAGTATTTCCGAGACGATATCACGTCCACCATCAGCAACAGGAAACTCTATCATTACAAGAAAATCGAGTTGTTCTCCACCTGACATTGTGTATGGAAGTGAGAGATTGAATTCATAGATATACCAGGCAAAAACACTACCGTTTTCATCTATATTGTTTATTATTACTTCTTCAGTAGAATTATTTATTATTGAGAATTCCAATCCTTCTACACAAGATTGAACATCATAGAATTCCAAAACTGTTGGAGTAACTATTATAGAAGATACAGGAAAAGTTATCTCATCTATCCAGCCGCAATCCTGTCCACTCGTAACAGCTTGATCTTTGTAATATTCCCATTTAAATGTGTGGAAACCCGATTCTACATTAAATGTTTCAAATTCCCAATTTCCATTGCCGCTCCAGCTATCTTGTAGAGTATTATCAATATAAAAACGCAGGTAATCGTAATTGGCTTCTGATGAGACTTTCTGATAGAAAGATATTTCATTATCTTCTTGAACGAAAAGAGAAATGGAGATTGAAGATGTTTGGTTATTATAAATTGTACCTGATTTTGCTGAGTAATTACCGGAAAAAACCGTTGCATCATCTATAACCCAATTATTATTACCTGAGAAATTCCAACAACTTGCAAATTCTCCATTCTCAAAAGTACCGTCCGGCATTGCATATAATTCAAAATCTATTACATTATTTGCAGCAGTTACAAAATGTTGTTCTAAAATACCGGCATGAACCGGACTGTAAACAGCCATGGAATAATTGAATTCATAAAGATCTTCAATTGTGTATTCTCCATTTGCATTTGTTGTAACCGGTGAAATTCCAAAATCCTGAATTGCAACCGTAGCATTTTCGATAGGCTCACCTGTATCACCATCGGTAACTACACCGGATATATCTATTGTATTGCCGGAAGGAGTTAATTCAACATCAAGTAAGGTAACTTCATTATTTATTACTATATCTTCAAACATTTGTGAATCGTAACCATAAGCAGAAAAAGTAACATTATAATTACCATTTGTGAGAAGGCGGTAATAACGTCCAAATTCCGCATCACTTGCATAAGGTTCTCGGTAAACTCCAGAATTATCTATGCCTTCGATAAAGATTTCCGCTTCTATCGGTTCATTAGTATTTATATCTGAGATAAGTCCGGTAAGTGTTGACCCATTCACTCGATCAAGTAAGATCATTGCTGCCTCAATATTATTTTCACAAATACCTGCAACCTGTGAAGCAGGTGGAATGAATTCAGTAGCCAATTCAATTGTAAAACTGAAAATACCATGAGTTCCATATGAATAATCATCTGTTGTTCCAGTGCAGGGATAGAGATCCCAGGCAGCCTGTGGAGTATAAGTTCCTCCATACTGACAATTAATAGTTTCAGCCATTTCTATAGCGAGTTCTTCCAAAGCTGCTTGATCCGGAGCTACTACACCATAGGCATAACCAAACGGATACAGCACTAACTCACCATAGCTATGATAACTTATTCCTGCAACAAAATGATGTGACTCGATAAGATTTTGCACTGCTTGAGTTTCAGGTTCGGAAAAAGCAGAAGTTCCTTGATAAGTTTGACTTGTCCAACTTGTACTTGCACCACCCCATTCCCATCCGTAATTTCTATTCGGATCAACACCATCCTGTGCAGAATAGCCAACATCAATCGAGCCATTCTCATTATTATCACAAATATTCTTACGCCACATTGTGTAAATTTCATCTGTTACAATTTTATGTCCATTAGGGTTCACAAGCGGAACGAACCAAATTTGTGTGTTATCAACATTCTCTGTAATTTGCGGATCTGTTCCATAATTTTCCAGAATATGATATAGAATAGCCATATCAACTTCCAGACTGATCGGCTCGCGGGCATGATGTTCAGCGAGATAATAAACACAGGGTTCATCTTCTTCTGTTTCTACATTATCAGATACTTTGAGCGCCCATATTTCATGATAATAATCATCGTAATTGGAATTGCCTGCATCGGAATACTGTTTACCGCGGCTTTCTCCAATATCATACAGTTTGCATATATCAGGATTATCCAATTCTATCTGCTGCAATTCTGCTAACATTTCTTCATAATCTATGTATCCATCAAGATCTGTTTGACCTTTCAAATTATTTTTCATTTGTTCTTCTGTTTGTGTGATAATCACATCATAACCTTGAGTAAGCAGTTCTTGATATTCTGTTTCCGAAACAACAATATCCAGAAATTCACCGGGTTTATAGGCTGCGATATCATACTTATCTGCTGTAAATGTGTTTATAATTTGCAAATTTGGATGAGTAAATCTAATTACACATTTACTATCTGCAGATAATGTTGAAATTGAAACAAATAGCATAATTATTATTAATAAAATCAAAATATTTTTTTTCATATTATCTCCTAATTATTGATAAACTATTTATTGCAATAATTGTTCCAAAGAACGATGATAAATGTAGTAACCGTATAAAATAAAACTGCCGGAAAATCCGGCAGTTTTATAAAAAAAGCTATCGTGTTGTATTTGGAATTAATGTTTCTCTAACAACTTTATTAGTTCAGCTTTTAATGATTCTACTTCACCATCACAGACTTCATCTTCATGATCTGCTTCTTCATATTGCATACTATTCTCAAGAGTTTGTAACGCAGTTTCATATTCACCTAATTCTTTTTGTATCCTGGCAAGTTGAATATATGCGTCAAAATGATCTTCACGGGTTTCGATAGCCTGCAAGGTTGCTTTCTCAGCTTCTTCCATTTTGCCCTGCTTCATCAATGCTTCACCTTTATGACGCCAAGCACATGACCATTTAGGAAAGTCTGCATTCAGTATATTATAGATAGCGATAGACTCATCCAATTTACCTAATTCTAATAATAAATTAGCGTAAGAAAATTTTGTGCGTGTAGTTAATGAATCTAAATTTTCTTCCAGAACTTTTATCTCTTGATTCATCTGCATATTATACAAATATGCCAGCATAAGATTCGCTGTATAGGTTGAATCGATTTGCTCTTGATAACCACCTGCCGCTTTCAGAAAATTCTCGAAAGTAGGGTTTTCCTGATATTCATTGAAATCAGCATAATCATCGTGTTTGGCAAAACATAATGTAACTAAAACGATGAATAATAATATTAATAATTTCTTCATTTATCTCTCCTTGAATTCAAAAGCTAAAAGACTGTTTATTGTGTCAAGATGTTGCTTTTTGGGATTATTAATTTATACTTAATAATAGTCTTTCTCTACTTTACAGAAATTACATAATGTTTGGCAACTGCCACGTTTACCCGCAAGCCAATGGCTTGTAAACCTATGGCGTGGCTCTTTCACTTTCTCTTCTTGCTTGGCTGTGGAGCTGTTTGTTAAGCCCTTTCTCTTCAAGAATCACGAACCAGCTCAAACTTACTTCTCAGTTAATTCTGCTGCAATCAATTCAGCTTGTTTTAAAACTGTTTCTGTTGCTAATTTTTGCATATCTGGCGGATAACCGAATTGTCGGTTGGAGTGTTTTCATTCCCCTCTTGTAGAGGGGTGTCACGAAGTGACGGGGTGTTTATATTTTCTTCTTGCGGGCTGTCACGAAGTGACGGGGTGTTTATATTTTCTTCTTGCGGGCTGTCACGAAGTGACGGGGTGTTTTTATTTTCTTCTTGCGGGGTGTCACGAAGTGACGGGGTGTTTTTATCTTCTTCTTGAGGGGTGTCACGAAGTGACGGGGTGTTTAAAATCTTATCACAATACTCTTTTAAATATTTCATCACACTATTCAAGTTTTTCTTTATATCAATAACATCAAAATGGATTATATTCAGTCCTAAACTCTTTAAATATTTTTCTCTAATTTTATCATACTCAACTTTAAAATCGTGACTATTACCGTCAATCTCAACAACAAGGTCAAGAGCAGGACAATAGAAATCAACGATATAGTTTCCAATGATCTTTTGTCTGTGAAAATCGAGAGTTAGAAACTTTTTACGCTTTACTTGGTTCCAAAATAATACTTCTGATAAATTACCTGACTTTCGCAATTTTTTTGCTCTTTCTTTTAGTTTTGGGTTGTAGGGTAGTTTTTTGTATTTTGTGAATACACCGTTCCGATTTTCTTCGGGACTATTCTCTGATTGAGAGGATTCGAACACCCCACGACTAAAGTCGCACCCCTCTGAAAGAGAGGAATTTGCCTGCTCATTCTCATTTATTTCATTCCCATCTTTAGAGGGATGGCAGACGAAGTCTGACGGGGTGTTATTATTATTTCTCACTAGATAAATCTCTTTTCATTCTTAATCTTTTCCAGAATCGTTAAAGCACCTTTACCAAATTTTGAAAAAGCAAACCATTTTTTACCAAGGTCTTTGAGTGATGCACCAAAATGATAAATATTTTTATCATCAATAATTATAAAACGATCGTGCGCTTTATTGAATTTCTTTAGTGTAAGGTTTTTGTATTGCGAATTGAATTTTTCTGCATCTAACTTCAATTGTTCGGAAATGTTTTTTGTGTAAATTGATACCTTCACTGTTTTCTTTTTCTTGGTTAGATGTGTGAGAACAGAGTCATCAACATAATTATCAATAATGAGTATCGAAGTTTTTGCTGAGCGGAAAAGATCAGATACAAATTTATAAGCATCAAATATCTGTCCTTCAAAAAAGATGCCTTGTTTGGGTTTTATCTGTTTACTTTCTATTGCACTGAAAATTTGTTCTAATTTAGAATCTGTCTTAATTTGTTTTTGTTCGACTCTTTCAATTCGAGAAAATATCTGAGCATTTTCAATGAAAAAATGACGCATTTTAACAAAAGCTTCCATTATTTGAACGCTAACCTGAATAGCTGTTTCACTTCTGAGGACTGCAGAAAGCATTGCAATGCCTTGTTCTGTGAATACGTAAGGGTTTGATGTGGAATGTTTGAGGTTTTTGAAGCGGTCGCAATTTGCGACCAGTTCATTTTTCTCAAAATCATTTAATTGAAATCTGAAAGAATTTGGGAATCTATCAATATTTCTTTTTACCTGCTCATTCAGTCTTTTTACTTGAATTTGATACATTTCGGCTAAATCAGTATCAATCATAACTTGCATATTTCTAATAAATTGGATTTTCTTTTGAATCAAAGAATTATCAATAATAATAACATTTCGGTTATTACTTTTCTTATCGTTCATTATTTTTATTTCCTTTTATATTTAGAAGTCGCAAATTGTGACCACCTATTTTAAAGAAAGCAAACAATTAGTTCTTCACTTAAACAAAGTTTATTCATTTACTTCCTCAAATATCTTAATAGCTTATTTAATAAAATTTATTTCTGAATATTACGTCAATTAAATATAATCTGGATAAAATTAACATCTATTGTCACAATGAATTATGGTTGGCAGCTGCCACGTTTACCCGCCTCTGGCGTGGTTCTTCTCGCTTTTCTGCTTGCTTGCTTGTGGGCACTTTTGTTATACTCTTTAATCATCAACATAAGAAAACATCTTATTGCTTATCGCTTGTTATTTTTGCAGTTGGTTGCATTTTTAAATTTAGAATTGATGAAATAGTTTGTTTTTTTCGATAATCTAAATGATTATTATAAACATAAGATATTACCCGAGCTTTTAATATTCTATAAGCTACGGGATTGCTTTCAAGTTCTTTTGCTAGTTTCTTAATTTCACCAGTAGAAACTCCATAATGATACGATATTATACTAAATGTAACAAGTTTTGATGCAGGTGTGTTAATATTGTTTGCTACGGTATTGTATAATTCTTTTGTCTCAATATCTTTTATTCCCAACGAATCAACTAACTTAGAGAAAACACTTAAACAAATTTGGAGATTAATTACTTGGAAAAATTGATTAACTTTCTTTTCTATATCTTCAATTGCTACAGGATTTTTTAATAAATATTCTCGACCCTTTGCATTTTTTTTTATTTCTTCGAGTATGATACTAATAAGCTCTTTTGTTAACTCATCCTTTTCAGTTAAGAAAGATTTACCTACAGCTCCTATCAATCTAAAGCCAGTTAAATATAATTCTGATAGATATTCAGTAATTTCTGATTTAGTCAAATACCCTATCCTATTTTTAATAATCTGTGAGACAATATCAATTGATTTGAAAGCTTTTATAAATGGTATCATATGCTCATCAAAATTAACATTAGAAATATCTTTATTTTTTGATAATTCATCCCTTGCTTTTATCTCTTTATCATAAGCACACAAAATTTCATCTCTTTTTTTTAACGGATCAATATCAACATTTATAATCTCTTCGCTGACTTTTTTACCTAAATCTTTAAGCAAATTATAATAATCGCAATCTTTATGCAATGTTATAGGTTTAATACTTTCAAATGGTTCCATAGCTTGTAAAACTGATTCCTGTATGAATTCTACATCTTTGGTGTGGTGTGTTATAAAAACAAGAATATTCGCATTCTCTTCAATATGTAAATTTGAAAACAAATTTTTTACAATTTCCTTACCTTCATCCTCCTTTATTATTCCTGAAATATGTTTTGCAACTAAATAATAGAAAATGTATTTATAACCAAAATGATATGAATTATCATATCCTTTAATGATGTATGAATTAATAAGATTTTCTTTTAATATTGAATATTCATCAATAATGTATTTATCACGATACTCTTTATGAAACTCTTTGAAATAAATTTCTGAAAATTCAATTTCTTCATTCAGAAACTGTTGATATGCTAATTTCTCAAGAAAAGCCAAATATTTACTTAAGTTTTCTTCCTTTAATTTAGCTTTTGATTTCAATGCAAAATACAATAAAGATTCATAGCAATATCCATAGGATGTTTCTTTAAGACTATATGCCGAATCATCTAATGTTTTAAGTAGTGAAAGTATGAATATAGGATAGGAAGGTAATATTTTATCTCCTAAAAGACTTCTGACTTGATTAAAAGTATATTTGATCCTTTCTAACTTTTGTTGTTCACTAATAGAAAAGGCATCTTCTTTTAACGAAAAATATTTTACTATAAGGTCATTTGTTTTTTTATATCCAAGTTGCTTAATTGAATATTGGTCAAAATCACCAAAGACTGTTTGGAAGTCGGCTGATAATCCACTTGCTGAATCAATTGTGACGATAATTGTGCTATATAAATCAATTGCTTTTTCAATGAAAATTTCTAATTGTTTTGAGTTTAATTTAATTCTGTGAATATCATCAATTAACAAAACTTTTTCTTTTTTATCTAGTTGTAGAAATCTTTCGCAATTGTTTTCATAGTCTAAATAAATTTCACCGAAATTCATTTTTACCAATTTATTAAAATCGGTTTTGTTGATTTTTTCACTATCTAGTATTATGGGATAGTAACCTGCTTGATAAAATTGTTGAAAAAGCATTTGAATTAATGACGTTTTACCAATCTGGCTTTCACCTTCTAGTATGATTTTATTATTAACATTATTAGATATAATCTCTTCAGAATCAATATAACTATCTAAGCTATCATAATCTAATTCTTTCTTCTCAATATCAGGGAAAACATAAATATCTGATAACTTAATATCCTTTTCCCCTATAGACAAAGGAATTTTGATGTCATTGAGATACTCTATAAAAGAATCTTTTAAATTCAATTTTCTGTTCCTTAATTTTTGTAAATTAATCTTTTTTTCGAGATTACTAGAATATATTTTGTTAACCCATTCATATTTTTTTATAAATCCTTTTCTTGTATTAATACAGATTTTAATTATCTGGAAACCTGAATCTTCTGCCGAATTGTTATTGAATATTTGACCAGAAAACTCTAATGTTTCAGTATTTAAATCTAAGTTTTTTCTTTTAATTAATTTGCTCTCATGTTCGTGTCCTATCAGTTTAAGAGATGAAATATTGTCTAAAAAATCTTGGAATTCATTTTTATTATTTTTTTGCGTATTTGGAGAGAACCAATTTAGTGGATGATGTAATACTGATATATTCAGATCATATTTATTTTTATGTTTTTTTATAAGATTTACAGGAAAAAACAAATTTCCTGGATTTTCTTTCTTCTTTGACATCCAAGCAGTATTAAAACAATGAAAACAAATTTCTTTATCATTAAATTTATCAATAATTTGGTATGCAATTTTATCATCGGGTAGATTATTTAATTTTATATAAAATTCCCAAAAATCTTTTTGAACTCCTAAAGATGTGCTTATAATAGATCCGTCTTCACCTAATACATCATAATCCGGAGTAGAAATTGTGTTTCTTCTCAACTGAGTATCATTATCAAAATTACAGTCATGATTTCCAGGAACTACAATGATTTTAGAAATTTGTAATTCAGTTTTAATTTTTAATATAATTTTCTCTGCATTTTCATATTCTTCTTTTCTGCCAATATTTGTGATATCACCACTTATCACTAAATATCTTTTATTTATAGCTGATAAATCGTTTTTTATTGCTTGGCAAAGTGAATTAATTTTATCAGATAAATTAGTGTCTTTTGTAATATGTAGATCGGTAAGATGAATAATTCCTATTTCCATTGTAAACTCCTTTACTATATTATAATATTTTTAAAATGCAATAAATTAATCCTTAATCTTTCAAATCTATCTTGAAATAATAATAAATTTCATCAAGAACCTTAAAAGAGTATAACATATGCACGCCACGCCAATATAAAATGTATACATAACTAACCTATAGTTATACTAAAAATGTATACAATAACTTTTCGGGAAAAAGTTATTGTATACATTTTTTATTCTCATTTTCAATTTCAAATCTTCTCTCCAAAATTCTAACTGTTGCAAATCAATTATTAAAATCATAATCGAATTTGATAAAGTGATAGTTAAATGTCAAATAGAAAAGTGAGAACACTTAATAATTACGAATTATTTGAGAAAAGCAAGAAGGAAAAGACCAAAAGATTCAAAGAGAAAAAAATACAGATATTGAGTTGTTGAGATGTTTAGTAGTTTAGATGAAAAAGAAAAAGAAAAAGAAGCCGATCCAAATGGAACGGCTTTTTTATATCAATTATGCGTTAATAAATGATTCTATTGCTGCATTGAATGCAGCACTCGGTCTCATTGCTTTTATTGCTAATTCATCATTTAGTTTATAGTATCCACCCAGATCAACCGGTTTTCCTTGAACCATATTCAATTCTTTTACTATCTTAGATTCATTGTCTGCAAGTTCTTTTGCAAGTTTAGTAAAACAATTTTTAAGTTCAGTATCTTTGGTTTGATCTGCTAATGCTTCCGCCCAATACATTGTCAGGTAGAAATGACTTCCTCTGTTATCTAATTCGTTCACTTTTCTTGAAGGAGACTTTCTATTTGTAAGAAATTTCTCAGTTGCCTGATCGAGAGTTTCTGCCAAAATATGAGCTTTATTATTTTTTGTTATAACGCTCAGGTGTTCTAATGATGCTGCAAATGCGAGAAACTCTCCAAGAGAATCCCATCTTAGATGACTTTCCTTAGTGAACTGTTGAACATGCTTTGGCGCAGAACCACCTGCTCCTGTTTCAAATAATCCACCTCCGTTCATAAGAGGAACAATCGATAACATTTTTGCGCTAGTTCCAACTTCAAGAATTGGGAATAGATCTGTAAGATAATCTCGCAGAACGTTTCCTGTAACTGAGATTGTATCTTTTCCTTCTTTCAAACGTTCGATAGAAAAACGTGTGGCTTCTAAAGGAGACATGATATGTATTTCAAGTCCTTTTGTATCATAATCCTTCAAATAGCAATTTACTTTTTTTATGAGTTGCGCATCGTGTGCTCTATTTTTATCAAGCCAGAAAATAGCAGGTAATCCTGTTACTTTTGTTCTTTTCACCGCTAATTTTACCCAATCTTGAATCGGAAGATCTTTTACCTGACACATCCGCCAGATGTCACCTTCTTCAACTTTGTGTTCTATCATTGTTTGTCCTGAAGCAGAAATAACACGAACCGATCCATTTCCCGAACACAAAAAAGTCTTATCATGAGAGCCATATTCTTCGGCTTTTTGAGCCATAAGACCAACGTTTGGAACATCTCCCATAGTTGTCGGATCAAAAGCACCGTTTTTCTTACAAAACTCAATTACTTCTTTGTACACTCCAGCATAGCTGCTGTCAGGTATCACAAACTTTGTGTCATGAAGTTCTCCATCCGTTCCCCACATTTTGCCGGAATTACGAATTGCGGCAGGCATCGATGCATCGATAATTGTATCGCTCGGAACATGAAGATTTGTGATTCCTTTGTCGGAATTGACCATTGCAAGTTTTGGCCGATTTTTATAGCACGCCTTAATATCTGCTTCAATTTCAGTTCTTTTTTCTTTTGGAAGTTCCTTTATTTTTGCATAAAGATCACCCAGTCCATTGTCCGAACTTACACCAAGTTCTGCAAAAACAGATGCATGTTTTTCAAAGACATCTTTAAAGAAAACAGAAACAACATGACCAAAGATTATGGGATCTGAAACTTTCATCATTGTAGCTTTAAGATGCACCGAAAAAAGTATATTTTTATTCTTTGCATCTTCTATTTGTTCTTCTATAAATTGTCGCAAAGCACATTTACTCATAATAGTTCCATCGATTATTTCACCATCTATGAGTTTCAGTTTTTCTTTTAGAACTTGTACATTTCCATTTTGATCAACAAATTCAATTTTTGCATCTCCAATATTTTCATTTGAGATAGTAATTGATTTCTCATTGGAACGAAGGTCTCCACTATTCATATGAGCAACATGTGATCTTGAATCCGTATCCCACTCACCCATTGAATGAGGATTTTTTTTAGCATAATTTTTTACCGGAGCCGGAACTCTACGATCTGAGTTTCCTTCTCTTAAAACAGGATTTACTGCGCTCCCCTTAACCTTATCAAATTTTGCTTTAATGTTTTTCTCTTCCTCATTTTTAGGATCTTCCGGATAACTTGGTATATTATAACCTTTTTCTTGTAATTCCTTAACAGCCGCTTTTAATTGGGGAATCGAAGCGCTGATACAGGGCAGCTTAATAACATTTGCTTCCGGTTGTTTCACAAGCTTACCGAGTTCTGATAGATCATTTGAAATTTTTTGATCATCAGACAAATTTTCAGGAAAAGTAGCAATAATTCTACCTGCAAGAGATATATCTCTTGTTTCAACGGAAATTCCCGCTACATTTGTAAATGCTTTTACAATTGGCAAAAAAGAGTAAGTTGCTAAAGCCGGTGCTTCATCAACTATTGTATATATTATCTTTTCAGCATTTGTTGTATTGCTCATTTTTATTTATCTCCTTATTTAACCTTTTCAGGTTTGTTTGGAACATCATAAAGTATATCATCCCAAGGATGTCTATATAGCGGGGTCTTCAAACGTTTCTGATCAAAATAGTGACCCATAAATCCCATCGTTCTTCCAATGATGAAAAATGCATTAAAGAATCCCATATCGATCATATCTTTGATCTCATCATCAGAATAGTTCAAGCTCTTTAACAGATCGACAAATAATACACCGATTGTTCCATCAACATTTAAGATAAGTGTATTTTTCTTCATTGTGGTAACATCTTGAACTGACAGCGCATAATCAAGAAGTGAATGCTTTGGAAAATGATCTTTGGCAAAATTCATCATAATTTCACATCGTTCGTCAGGATTATCGATACTGTGAATTTTATGCCCAATCCCTTGAACACGAACATTTTTCTTCTTCATTTGATTAATGAATTCACGTGGTTCCAAATCGTTCTCAATACCCCACGAGAAGTGTTTTGCAGCACCATTTACCGCTCCGCCAAATCTTGGACCTATCGTTACGATTCCACTAACAATTGATTCAATTAGACTTTTACCGGCTCTTGCCGTAACAATTGTATTATGTGCGCCGGATACGGCAGGACCGTGATCTGCAACTATTTGAATTACAAGCTCGATAAAATCTCTGGCGTATTGCGGTAGATCTTTTTTGAACCATAAAAGTCCAAGAACTCCACCAATTCCATATTTCTCTTTGATCACTTGATTGATCGGCACACCGCAATAGTTGTGAATTTCACCAGTTTCATCACAAATGGTTGAAACAAAATTTGTTGATTTTCTCACAAGTCCTTCTGCAACAGCCTGAGCATAATCCATTGGAATATTAGGAGGAGTTGGCTCAACTATTTCTTCTATTTTGCCTTCTGCTTTCAATTTATCAAAAGTCATTTTGATCTTTTCATCATAATCTTCAAATGAGTTTGGAACGACAACACCGGCTTTTCTTAATGCAGCATTTTTTGCTTTAGCAGTATCTTCTTTAGAATCTGCCTTTGCTCCGGCGTGACCAAATTGAACTCCACCGGGAAGCATTTCTGCACAAGTTCCGGTTACCCACATTACAAGCGGCTTTGTGATCTTCTTATCTTTAATTGCCTGAATGATCTGATATTCGTCCTTCCCGCCAACTTCACCCAAAGCAACCATCATTTTGATGTTTGGATTCAATTCATATCGGAGCAGGTGATCAATAAGTGTTGTGGCTGGATAAACATCTCCGCCAACCGCATATCCTTCATATATCCCGTCTGTGTTTCTGGCAACAATGTTGTATCCTTCATTTGAAAGACCGCCCGAAACAGATACAAAACCAACTGAGCCCGGACGATATAATTTTGTGTCTCTAATGTTTTCAACTGTTCCCGCTGCATTTCCGATTTTAAAACAGCCCGGTTTTATTCCGCCGACTGTTGCAGGACCAATGATCCATTTTCCCTTTTCCTTTGCAAGTTTCGCAATTTTTCTCACATCTCTTTGAGGAACACCTTCTGCGATCATTATAATTGTTCTGATATTTTTTGTTTCAAGTGCTTCCATTGTTGATTCCGCACAAGATCTTTCAGAAGCAAAATTTACCATTACATCTGCATCAGGATTTTCTTTGATTGCATCTGCAACTGTTAAATATCTAGGAATCGTAATTTCTTTTGTTCCCCAGAATAATTTATAATTTCCTACACCGGTCGGTGTAATAAAACCTGCTACACTTGGCTTTTTTCTTTTACATAAGTAATCGAAATCAAGCATTCTTTGTGCTGCTCTTTGTTGTGTACCATAAATAAATGCTGTTGTATTTTCATCGAAAAGTTCGTAATTTTTCATTATTCCCCCACCTTCTTATCAAGAGCCAATGAAACAATTTTTGTCATATGTGTTTCAGGGCCATATACTTCAATTGGAATGCCGAGTCTCGTACCCATATCTTTCATAATTTTCAGACCTTCTATATAGTTTGGTCCGCCTCTTCTAACATAAATTTCTACATTTGTTTTTTTAAGTTTTTCTTCATATTCTTCAATTGCTTGCATAATTCCTGTGAATGTTTTTGCAATATCTGTAAAGTTTGCAATTCCACCACCGATAAGTAAAAACTTTGGACGTCCTTGCGGATCTTTCTTTCTCGTCATCAGATCGAGAACTGTTTTTGTATATCCATAAGTTAGTTCTGTTGATGGATTTCCACTATATTCCCCATAATTTGCAAGTTCCTTTGTGAATCCAAGATCTACAACAGTATCAGCATAAATTACGGAAGCTCCGCCGCCTGCAACCAGATTCCAAATCCTTCCTTCGGGATTTAAAACTGTAAGTTTGAGTGATGCACCTGTTCTTTCGTCAAGCTCATCTATTTTTTCTTCTTCGATGGTTTTTTGAAGACCAAATGGACTTGGAAATTTTAAATCACCCCACATTTCTGCACATTGAAATGAAGCATAATCATCAACTTTTGCAACAGCATCAAGCGCAACAGGTGCTCCATCAACGAATGTAAATGGATTTAATTCCAAATATACAAAATGATATTCCACTAACATTTTATAAAGAGCTTTTATAAATTCAGCGATTATTTCTGTTTTATCACCAAGTTCTTTCGGCAAGAATCCTTTCACGTCAAAATCATCAATTTCTGTAAATATGGGAATATCTAATGTTACTACCGAGTCCCATACTTCTTCGATATTTACTCCACCTTTTGTTGAAAAGTGTATTGTGTCATTATCCCTGTGAGTTGTGATTGCAATGTAATACTCTTCTTCGTGTGGAACAAATTTTTCCACGAGAAAATAATTCAATTCTCCTGTGGTTTCACCTGTAGTTTGTTTGATAGTAACTGTTTTATTCATTCGCTCATTGATCCATTCTTGTACTTCTGTCCATGATTTATTCACGTATAAAAGATTATTTAATCCTCTTTTACCGAAAAGTTGATCCGGCTTAGCTACAAGTTTCTCTGTTTTTAGCCATGGATTTTCCTGTTCAAGTTTTTTTAGGTTTGTGTTAGTTTCTATTAAAACCTGATTAGTTTCAAATTTGATCTTCCCATTAGAAAAATCTGGTAACGCCTTAGACATCATTCTTTTGGCGTCAAACTCTCTAATACCTTTTTGTGCCATACTATTTTCTCCTATATATTTTTATTTTGTTATTAAAAATTAATTTGCATTTTTCTTCATAAAAGCAAGTGTTCCGCCTGCAAGCAGAATTTCAATTTGTCTATCAGAAAAATCATAAGTTGCTTCAAACTCGGTTCCTTTTGATTTGTTTCTAATAATTATGTTTTTACCTGCTTTCAGTGTTTCTTTTATATCAGATATTTCAAGTTCATCTGCTTGATCAATTCCATCATAATCTTTTTCATCTTTGAAATTTAATGGAAGTATCCCAAAATTAATGAGATTTGCATTGTGAATTCTCTCCATCGACTTTGCAAGAACTGCTTTCACTCCCATATACATTGGGCAAAGTGCGGCATGTTCACGGCTGCTTCCCTGACCATAAGAAAGTCCGGCAACAATGATGTTATCTTTTCCACTTTCTTTAATTTCTTTTGCACGATCATGGAAAGTCGGGTCAACTATTTCAAATAAGAATTCAGAATATTTAGGAACATTAGATCTGTATTTCATTTTCGACCCGGCAGGAATTATGTGATCGGTTGTGATCTGATCTTCTACCTTTAATGTAACGCAAGCAGAGATTTTGTCTTTTAGTGGTTCTGCTGCCGGTGGATCACCAATATTTGGACCACGATAAATTTCTACTTTCCCATTAACTTCTTCCGGGAAAATAAACATCGAATCATCGATGTAAAATTTAACAGGCATTTTAACATCGGGATATTCAATTCCCATTTTTTCCAAATCTCTTGGGTCTGTGAATTTACCTGTAATAACTGCTGCTGCTGCTGTTTCCGGGCTTACAAGATATGCATTGGCAGATTTTGTGCCGGATCTTCCGTAAAAGTTTCTATTGCTGGTTCTCAGAGATACAGCTTCTGTTTTTGGAGATTGGCTGTTTCCTATACAGAAACCGCACGCAGATTCTGCTATTCTTGCACCAGCAGAAACAATGCTTTTAAATCCACCATCTTTTATAATATTTTCTATTACTTGTTTTGATCCTGGAGCTACTACAAAGCTGGTATTTGAATGAAGTTTTTTCCCTTTCAAAATTTCTGCTACTGTCATCATATCTTTATAAGATGAATTTGTACAACTTCCAACGCAAACCTGATCAACATCTATTTCACCAATATCTCTTACGGTGCTAATATTTCCCGGACTGTGTGGTGTTGCTGCCATTGGGACAAGTTCAGATAGATCGATTTCTACGATTTGATCATATTCCGCATCGTCATCTGCGATAAGTTCCATCCAGTCATCTTCACGATCTTGAGCTCTTAAGAATTCTTTTGTAACTTCATCACTTGGGAAAACAGATGTGGTTACTCCGCATTCTGCTCCCATGTTTGTAATTGTTGCTCTTTCCGGTACAGATAGTGTATTTATTCCGGATCCGCCATATTCAAATACACAGCCCACATTTCCCTTTGTTGTAAATATTTCAAGAACTTTAAGTATCACATCTTTTGCTGCAACCCAAGGTTTGAGTTTTCCTGTTAAGTTGATTTTAATTACTTTTGGATATGTTAAGTAAAATGGTCCGCCTGCCATTGCAACCGCTACATCAAGACCTCCGGCACCAATTGCCATCATTCCAATCCCACCTCCTGTTGGAGTGTGAGAATCCGATCCAAGAAGAGTCTTTCCCGGTTTCCCAAATCTTTCAAGTTGTACCTGATGACAAATTCCGTTCCCGGCTCTTGAATATACAATTCCATACTTCGCTGCAACCGATTGTAAATATTTGTGGTCATCAGCATTTTCAAAACCGATTTGGACAGTATTGTGATCAATGTAACTTACAGAAAGTTCTGTTTTTACTTTTGGAACGCCCATTGCCTCAAATTGTAAATAAGCCATTGTTCCTGTTGCATCTTGAGTAAGTGTTTGATCAATTCTAATTCCTACTTCTGTGCCTTTTTCAGGATTTCCTTCAATAATATGTCTTGAAAGAATCTTTTCAACAATGTTTTTCCCCATACTTAAGCCCCTTTTCTATTTTTTTTTCTTTGCATTAATAATTTTATATTTTTTTGGTTTAATTTTAATTGAAAATGTTTAAGGTCTTAATTTTTTGTAGATAATAAATAGTCCGTTTTCGTTATGTTTCATTACTGTAATCTTTGATACAAAGACTACAGCCATATTCAGAAACTCGTCTTCTTTCATTTACCTCTCCCAAATTTAATTGTGCCTAAAATTAATAGAAAAATATTAGTGTCAACACATTTCTAAATTATATGCATTTAGTTCATTAATCTTAATTATGATTAATAATATTGGACATAAAATAGTGCCAAAATATTTTTGCTTTATGTGCGCCCGTGGCTCAATTGGATAGAGCATCTGACTTCGGATCAGAGGGTTAGGGGTTCGAGTCCTCTCGGGCGTGCCACTTTTTTTGGAACCACAGATAAACACTGATAAGCACGGATAGAAGAAATATGTAAAACGATCGCCCCGATCGTTCTCTTAACTGGACTTGACTTAAGAATTCAGAAACCTTTCATTTTTACCTCGCTGAAGACTTGAGTTAAGAACCTGTCTTCGTTTCACTACGCCACGGCAGGCAAAAAAATATAACCACTGATAGCACTGATAAACACGGATAAATTATAATTATAGTGATGAGAACAATAGGGTGGCTTTCGGAATGAAATGGAGAAAACGCACTTTCACTTTCACCTTTCTTTTCTTCTTGGCAGTCCTCTCGCCTGTTGGGGCGTAGTTAAATTCTTCATGCTTTTCTTTAACGAAGACTAAGGCGTGCCATTTAATTTCGGCTTGCGTAGCAAACGAAATCAAAATAAGATTTGGCTTTGCGTAGCAAAACACATCGTTTTTTTTGGAACCACAGATAAACACTGATAAGCACGGATAAAAGAAATATGTAAAACGATCGCCCCGATCGTTCTCTTAACTGGACTTGACTTAAGAATTCAGAAACCTTTCATTTTTACCTCGCTGAAGACTTGAGTTAAGAACCTGTCTTCGTTTCACTACGCCACGGCAGGATGAAAAATTGCTCACGGATTTTCACGGATATTCACAGATGTAACTTAATAACTAACTTGGATGAGAACAGTAGTGTAGCTTTCGAAATGAAATGGAGAAAATAACTTTTATTTTAATTTTTTCTAATATTTATATTTTTTTGCTTTCTCAAAGCAGGACCCGGTGAAATATTCATCAAGCTGAATTTCACAGGTTAAAAGCTTTGAGTTACTTATAGTTCGTTGTTAATATATTCTTAGGTAGCGTTAAGATAACTGTGTCTAATTATTAAATTTTTCATGGTAACTCGTAAACCAGATGTTCATAAAATCAGCAAGGTTTTTCTCTGATTTGAAACCATCCAAGTTCTTTAACTTTCGATTTAATTGTCTGATCATA
>JAUVLU010000082.1 GCA_030600585.1 Candidatus Cloacimonadota bacterium
ATCATAGGGAAATTATTGAAATAGTATGAAAACCGAAGTGAAACTTATCTTTCATCCAATACTTGGTAAGATTCATTTTAGGAAGAGCAAGAAAGCAAAATATTTGAGATTATCAATTGATAGTTCAAAAAAAATTAATGTTACCATTCCACGTAATACTTCATTAAAAAGTGCTGAAAAGTTCCTTCATTCCCAAACTGATTGGATACGTAAACAACAAATTAAAATTGATGAGAGAAATAATTTTACACTTCAAAATTCAATAAATTCCAATTTATACAGCAAAGAGGAAGCAAAATATTTAATTAGAAATTGGCTTAATGAACTGTCACAAATTCACGGATTGAATTTCAACCGCTCTTTTATCCGTTCTCAGAAAACTAGGTGGGGAAGCTGTTCTGCCAAGAATAATATTAATTTGAATATTAAACTTATCAATCTTCCCAAAGAATTATTAGACTATGTAATAATGCATGAATTGATTCACACGAAAATAAAGAATCACGGACAAAAATTCTGGTTGGAAATGGCAAGATATTATTCAAATCCAAAAGCAATAGATAAGAAACTAAAGAAATATAGCTTAAAATTGGTGTAATTATGATAAGAGAGATCAAACTTTCCGACAAAAAAGAAGTCTTGCAAATATCATCTCAAATATCTGATGTAGATTACAAAAATGTTTGTTGGATCAGTTTGATTGAGACCGAGAATGAAAAATATATGAAGAATTATTAAATTACGTTGTAATGAAAGCTATAGAAAACAACTGTAATAAAATTCAATTACTAGTACCAGACATTTCGAAATTAATGGGTTTTGTGAATCTTTGCGGATTTAAAAGTTGGGAGCAGAATAATGAGTTTTTGCTGTATGAAATGCCTGAACATTTGATAAAGCAAATAACATGAGTATAAAATGATCCCAAAAAATTTGCAGCTTTTCAAATTCTCTGCTTATGGCTTCCTGAAAAATCAGCGTTTCTTCGATATTTTCATATTTCTATTTTTCTTGGAGCAGGGAATTTCTTTCTTGCAGATCGGGACATTGATCTCCATCAGGGAGATCACAATATTGATCTTTGAGATCCCAACCGGATTTGTAGCAGATAGTCTCGGACGAAGAGGCTCTATGATCTTTTCTTTTTTAGCCTATATTTTATCTTTCGTCATTTTCTTTTTCTTTCCCAATTTTCTTTTATATATTGTAGCAATGATCTTCTTCGCACTGGGAGATGCATTTCGCACCGGTACTCATAAAGCAATGATTCTACACTATCTTAAACTCAATGATATATTACATTTAAAAGTTGAATATTATGGCTACACTCGTAGCTGGTCACAGATGGGATCTGCTTTAGCAGCACTAATAGCAGGGGGGGGATAGTTCTTTATTCCGGTGAATATAAATACGTTTTTTTGGGATCAATAATTCCGTATATTTTAGCCTTGATATTAATGCTTACTTATCCAAAAGAATTGGATGGTGAAAGAGAACGTAAAGAAGATTTGCTTAATAATATTCAGCATAATTTCAAAATGACTTATGCCGGTTTGAAAATAAGTTTTAAGGAACCATTATTGCGGAAAGCATTGATGAATTCAGCCATATTTGATGGGTTATTCAAAACTGTGAAAGATTACATTCAACCCATTTTGCAGATGGTTGTTTTATCCATTCCATTTTTGCTTGAAATGGAAAAACGAGAATCTATTATAATAGCGATCGTTTATTGCATCATATATATTCTAACTTCGTGTGCTTCAAGAAATTCAGGTAAATTAAAGAATCGATTTTCATCACTATCTATTGCAGTGAACAGCACATATATTACAGGTGTTTCATTTGTATTATTAGCAGGGCTGCTCTTTATTTTTGACTTACAAATAATTATAATAATTTTGTTCCTAATTTTATTCATTTTACAAAATATACGCAGACCCATAAATATTGGTTTTATCAGTGAGAATATTTCGCATGATGTAATGGCATCAGGATTATCAGTTGAATCACAATTAAAAGCTATATTTGTAGCTGTGATGTCACCGTTAATGGGCTTCATTGCTGATTCTATGAATATTGGAACTGCATTCATTATTTTAAGTTCCTTGACACTATTAATTTTCCCTTTGATAAAGGTCAGCGGAAAAGAGAATTAATGGAAAAATGATCTGGAGGTTGTAATGATAAGAGATTTGATCGTAAAAAATCGTAGTTATCGCAGATTTATTCAGAACCATAAAATTGAAACATCTTTGTTAAAAGATTTTATTGATCTCGCGCGTTTGTCACCTTCAGCAGCAAATTTACAGCGATTACGGTTTAAAATATGTAATGAAGAAGAAGATAATGAGAAAGTATTTTCCACTTTAAGTTGGGCTGGATATCTTAAAGATTGGGATGGACCCGAAAATGGAGAACGTCCTTCGGCATACATAATAATTCTATCAACAGAAAAAGATCCTGAGAAAGTAGCTTGTGATGCGGGAATAGCATGTCAGTCCATTTTACTCGGCGCAGTAGAATCAGAATTACGCGGCTGTATTTTTGGTAGTGTGAAAAAAGACGAGCTTCAAAAACTGCTTAAAATTTCTAAAAAATATTCGATT
>JAUVLU010000066.1 GCA_030600585.1 Candidatus Cloacimonadota bacterium
TACTATATCACACCAACTATTTTGCCGATCTTTTCAAATTTCTCAAGCGCAAAATCAAGTTGATCTTTTGTATGAGTTGCCATGAAACTTGTACGTATGAGAGTATCATTAGGCGGTACAGCAGGTGGAACTACGGGATTAATGAAAACACATTCATCATCCAGATGTTTCCACATTCTAAATGCATTATCCATACTTCCTACGTGAAGCGGAATTACAGGAGTACAGGAAGTTCCGGTATTATAGCCCATTGCCTTAAAATTCTTCATCATATAATGTGTGTTATCCCATAATTTATCGATTCGTTCAGGTTCTTCTTTCATGATCTTCATTGCTTCCAATACAGTTGCAGCAGAAGCAGGTGGAAGAGATGCACTGAAAATTAATGAACGAGCATGATGTTTGAGATAGTGAATAACATCATGGCTTCCTGCAATAAATCCACCAACAGAAGCCAGAGATTTACTGAAAGTTCCCATTATAAGTTCTACATCATTAATACATCCGGCAGCCATAGCGGCACCTGCACCGGTTTTATGCAGCACACCAAGTGAATGAGCTTCATCCACCATTACACTGGCACCATGTTTTTTAGCGATCTTGCAGATATTGGGAATATCGGCTATATCACCTTCCATACTGAAAATACCGTCAACAACAATCAGAGCACCTTTACCGGCTACTTTCTTTTCCATCACAGTGTCCAAATGCTTCATATTGTTATGATTATATCGAACCATTTTACCTGGAGAGAGAGCACATCCATCTAAAATGGAAGCATGATCATATTTATCTGTAACAATAAATTCATCACGATCGACCATTGCAGATATTGTACCGAGATTTGCCATATAACCTGCAGCAAAAGCAAGCGAAGCTTCCTTCCCAACCAATTTAGCAAGTTCAGCTTCCAATTCTATATGTATATCGAGAGTACCATTTAGAAACCTGGAACCGGCGCATCCCGAACCGTATTTATCAGTTGCTTTTTTTGCGGCTTCTATTACACGCGGATGATTTGTAAGCCCCAGATAACTGTTCGATCCCATCATCAGCATCTTTTTACCATTACACATCACTTCCGTATCCTGTTCAGAATCGATTATACGAAAATATGGATAGTGACCCATTGCAATAATGTCTTTGGCGGTAGTGAAATTTGCTACTTTATCCAGTAAACTCATTTAAAACCTCTTCATAAATAATTACTAATTACAAAAACAGTAATTGGAAAGTGTGTGTCAATAAATTAAAATAATACTCTATTATTTATTGTTTTTATTACCTTAATTAATAATATCCTTTTATTTACTTTAATGATAAATATCTCTACAAATATATACTATTCCGACTGTCACTATTTTAATAATAACATTTTTTTCGAAGCAATGTTTATACCTTCAGAAACTAATTTATAGAAATAAATTCCGGAAGAGACCGGTTGATTATTTTCATCCGTTCCGTTCCAAATAATACTTCTCGTTCCTAAACCCCTGTTTGGGAACGGATAAAGCATTTTTACCTTCTGCCCTTTCAAATTGTAAATCTCAAGAGTCACAAAATTGGATGTTTGTGTTACTGAAAAAGAAATTGTGGTTGTCGGATTGAATGGGTTGGGGAAATTGGAAAGTTGAATATCCGCAAGTAATAATTCCTGATCATTGATTCCAGTTCCCGGATATTCAAACTGATAATTATCTACACCTGTGTTTCCATCAACATCGGAAGCAGATACTCTGACATTATATTCTCCGTTTTCCGGAGGAGTGAATGTCCCTTCCCAACCAGTTCCGCCGCCTGTCATTTCTACGAAAAGAATAGAATCATCAGGACATTCGATCCTTAATAAGGGGGAAGAATTCCGTTTCCTGTAATAGAAAGATTTGGGAGTATTCAAGCCGTAATCACCCTGTTCATAGATCGTGTGAACATTTTCATAACCATCGACAATGCATTTCGGATACCTGACATTTGTAGCAGGTTCAAATACTTCTTCCTGAATTAAAGTTAATTCGTCATCAGTTAAGGAAGCTCCGTTGGCATCGAGATTTCCATTGATCTTTGTGTATTGAGCCCTGCCTTGATTTTGTCCGCTTTTTGCCCAGGTAATATGAAGGTTATCTTGTTCATCGACATCGATGCGAGGACACCAAACCGAGGTATTATTTTGGGTTAAATGACTTTCGGCGATGGCGACCGAACCGTCCGGTCGTAATTTCATATAAGCAAGAAGATTGAAATAGGAATAACGTTGCCAGACAATATGAACATTACCGTTGCTGTCATAACAGATATCCGGTTTATTCATTTGCTCGTCGGCATTGTAGGCAAGAGAAGCGGGATCTGACCAACTGTCACCTTCGTCATCGGAATAAGCATAAGTGATATCGTGCATACCGTTCGACCAGACGATGTAAATCCTGTTGTTGCTGTCGATAGCTGGACGAATTCCGAAAGCCCAGGCATCGATACCTGTTATGATCGGCTCGTTAGTGATGAGAACATTTCCGTCCGCATCAATTTTTGAAAAGTAAATAGTGCTCCACCTGTCGCTGTTCCAAGTGCTGAAAGTATAAGTGATATTATTGTTATCGACTGCTCCTTCGACTTCGATCGTCGGCTGTCCGAGATATATATTCTCATCAGGATTATTTATGATCAGCGGATTTCCGCCCGGTCCGTTCCAATTGAGGTTTGTCTCTGCAATCTCTCCGTTGTTTTCCAATTTGAACATATCGAAATTATAGTTCGTGTTATTTTGTTCTGTCAGTTGAACTGCGGCGTACAAATTGTTTTGAGGGTCTTTTTCCAAGCGGGTATTAAGACTCCAGTTATAGAAATTGCCAACAGACCAGATGAGTTTTTCATCAACCCAACCGGAATGCAAGTCTTCATCAGATGTAACCAGTATCGTTACATCTCCGTTTTCCGTATGAGTGATTTCAAAAGTTGGTGGAATCAGATCAGCAAAACATAATGATGATAACAACACCAATAAAACTACGAGATACATTTTTGAATTAAACATTGTTCTTCTCCTTTTTTTACGAGTTTGCTTTTACAAGTTGGCTTTGCATAGCAAAACAATCTTGGTTCAAGCAAAACGATTTCATTTTCTTTACTTCAAAAGCAGCATTCGTTTTGTTTGTGAGAAATCTTTTCCTGCTTTCAATTTATAGAAATATACTCCGCTGGAAACAGGTTTGCCTGTTTGATCTGTGCCATCCCAGATAATTGACCCTTTCCCGAGCGAAGACTCGGGACTCAGGGTGACAGGAAACGTTTTTACCTTCTGCCCTTTAAGGTTAAAGATTTCTAAACTCACAAAATCAGAATTTTGTGTTACAGAAAAAGAAATCGTCGTGGTTGGATTGAATGGGTTGGGATAATTGTATAATGCATTGACCATCTGGATCGTATTGTCATCAAAGTTGACATAAGGTAGCTCAAATTCTAAAATATTTGATTCGCCGGCTTCATATTCGGCAGAAAGACCAACCATATATTGCTGACCACTAACTAAACCTTCTAATTGATAATACAGATCGATTGTTGTCCCGATCAAGCATTCATCCAAATAAATATTGTAGTACAAGAATGGAGATGTGCTTCCAGGCTCCGGTTCTTCCCATGTAATATAACCTGAACTCGTAGCATTAGCATTTTGTGGTGGATTGAGAATATGCGGAATAAAGATAGTTGTATCTGTGATAGTGGATTCATAATCTCCTTCATAAACACAACTTGCTCCGAAAGTATAAGTTCCCGGAGGAAGAGAAGTTATTAAAAAAAATGAACTAGTAATTGATTCTGCTATCAGTTCACCATCTCTATAAATATTATAGCCGTATAAGGCTGCATAAGTTGGCGTAGATGGAGGGTATATAAATAATGTCAATTGTGAAATATTGAAAGTTAAACTATCAGGTGGAGGAAATACAGGTAAATATGGTTCATAATCTACAATTCCATAAGCAGGATCATCGTTTCCATCTATAATCGTTTCTTCTATTGGAACTTCATAATCCCAAACATTGTTCTCCGCCATTATATCCTGTGAACTATTATTAACAACACTGTAATATATTCCATCATAAAAAATATTTTCGTGGATCATATTGAATCCGTCATCATCGGCATTTGCATTACTCAAATCACCCAGATTGGCTGTTGCACCGGCTTGCAGGAAGAAACCTGTATAATTTCCATAAATATCATTATAATAGAAAGTGCCATCCGCTCCGGAACCATAAAGCATTACACCAGCTCCGCTATTCGGATCGTTCTCCACAAAATTATTACAAATTATATTATTGGAATAATACCCTTTTGCATTGTAAAGATAGATTCCTGATAAATTTTCGGATATTAAGTTATTTTCAACAGTAGGAGCCATTTCATCGTAATTGTAAATATTACCCATTGTGATGCCTTGTTTATCATTGTGATGAATATAATTATTGGTTATGATCGGATTGCATGAATGGGAATTATTTTGTAGCGAAAGCTGGATCGCACCGTAGAAAGATGTTCCCAATCCGCATTGAGTTATTTCACAGGAATCGATCAATGCATTGGAATTATCTGTAATTGTAATTCCGCTTTTTTGCACATAAGCAATTTTAGAATTTTTTATTTCCATATAGGAAGGATTGTTTGAGGAAAGTGCAAAAAATGAAATTCCACTTTGATGGTCATCAAAGAATGAATGATTTATAAAAATAGGGCTATTTATAGATTGGATCGGATAATTATTTATATCATCAGTATTGGAAATGCGGCAATAATTGAATTGGCTTTCATTTGCTTCATCTTCCAAACGAAGACCTCCCCAGTTCAATCCACCATCTCCGTAAAAGCGAATCGTGTCATTAGAAGTTCCTACTGCAATAATGTTTCCATAGGCAGTTATTTTGTAATTTCCCATTGCAATAACTTCAACACCGGCTTCGATTTCCAGAGTTTCATTAATCGGTACTGTGATCTCTCCAACCACATTATACGGGCTGCCTGCTAAATTCCAGGTTCCGGATTGGTTTCCGGAAACGTCTGTGGCGAATATGGATATACTCAACATTAATAAACAAAAACTAAATAACATTTTTTTCATGATAACCTCCAGCTTATATCTTTCTCTCTTTAATTCTGCCACTAAGACACGAAGTTACAAAGAACACGATCCGATCTTTTTCAAGTGTTAATCTTTGCATTTAATTTTTTAGTCTTCTCTTTGTGTCTTTGAGCCTTTGTGGCTAAGATTTCTTCTTTACCTGATTAATAATAAATACTACAATTAGTGCAACAATCGCAATACCCGCACCGATCCATTTTAATGATGTGAGAACGGTAACAACGGTTGCAGCAATGAGGACTCCCAAGAAAATGAAAAGGATGGATTTCCAAAATTTCAAGCCGAATAAATAAGCTGCGAGCGATCCCGTCCAAGCACCTGTAACAGGTAATGGAATTGCCACAAAAAGCATTAATCCAATCTCTTCATATTTTTGGATAATCTCACTTTTCCTGCGTGTTCTGGCAAAAATTACTTCCAATAATTTCTTTAAGAATGGAACCTTAAAACAAATTTTTGTAATAAAATCAAAAAACAGAAGTATAAAAAATATTGGGAACATATTTCCGGCAATTGAGATTAGAATAACTTTCCAATAAGGTAATTGATATGTATGAATTCCGATTGGTATAGATCCTCGAAGTTCAAAGATGGGTATCATGGAAATAAGGAAAACTTTGATCTCATCAGGAGCTTCGATCTTATCGATCGATGTTTTCAGTTTTTCCTTTATCCCTGCATCCGCAAAAAGAGCAAAAGAAATACAAAGTAAAATCAGAACAATTAATAGTCGTTTCATTCCTGCCATCCTTCATCTCCGATAAGCGGAACAAACATGCAACCGCCCTCATTTGTGTGTATATAGCCATCCTCGGTTCTGGTTATCACAACAAGCTGCTGGTACATTCTATTTCCGGTAGGAATGATAAGCTTTCCATTCATGGCAAGTTGACCGGTCAAACTTTCCGGTATATCCGGGGCTGCTGCTGCAACTATTATTTTATCAAATTTATTCTGCTCGGGGTTTCCATCTTTCCAACCCAGAGTTCCATCTCCGAATTTATAAAAGATATTTTTATAACCCATATTATTAAGCAAATCCTCTGCACTCCGGATGAGAGAGCTTATCCGTTCCACAGTATAGACTTCTTTCACAATTTCAGCCAATAATGCTGTTTGATAGCCGGAACCGGTTCCAATCTCCAATACTTTATCACTTCCCTTAAGTTCTAATATCTGCATCATAAGTGCTACAATATAAGGTTGAGAAATTGTCTGCTCTTCTCCAATACTGAGAGGTGAATCATTGTAAGCAAGATACTTGATCTCATCCGGCACAAAACGATGACGTGGAACTGTTGAAAATGCTTTCAGTACATTTTCATCAGTTATTCCACGGGCAACAAGCTGATATTTGATCATGTTTTCGCAGGAAGATCTATGTTTCATTTTCCATTAATCCTGTTTAGATTTTTCAATCCATGCACTGATCTGTCCGAAAGAATCTTTTTTAGTGAAATCAGGTGCAATTGGCGTGATGGAAATATATCCGTTTTTCACAGCATTGGCATCGGAATTTTCTATCTCGGTCCAATGTGGTTTATCACCACCAATAAAATAAACCGTTTCTTCATTTTCATCTTTTTCTTTACGTACAAAATTGTAATATATCCGGTGACCCATACAGGTAACTTTAATTCCTTTAATTTCATTAAATTCCAAATTCGGAACATTGATATTCAACACTTCATTCTTAGCAATTTCTTTATGGATACCGTTCTTCAGCATTTCACACAAATACTTAGCAGCCGTGATGAATTTTTGATTTTTGTAAGAAGCCAATGAAATGGCAATAGATTTATAACCAAGAAACATAGCTTCTATCGCTGCTGCCACCGTCCCTGAATACAATACATCTTCACCCATATTCTGCCCGGCATTTATTCCTGAAATAACTATATCGATTGGTTCATCGGCTAAAAGCTGTGAAGCGAGGATCATGCAATCGGCAGGAGTACCGGAGATAGCAAAATGTTTCTCTTTTTTCTCAATTATTCTCATCGGTTTAAAGAGTGAGATTGAATGCGATTTTGCGCTCTGCTGTCTAAGTGGAGCAGCAATAATTACATCGTGTCCGTTCTTTTTTAGTTCTTCTGATAGAACTGTGATTCCCGGTGCATCATAGCCATCATCATTTGTAAGTAATATTTTCATTTATATCTCCATTAATTCTTCATCTCATAAATCACGATCTTAACGAAATTCTTTATATCTCGAAGGCTTGAAATATAACTTTCCTGCCCGTCATAAATCGTCTCGATCGGGATAAAACCTACTTTACCATTCTTTTTTGCTATTTTCAGAATTATTTCAGTTTCAAATTGATAACGTTTGCTCTGAAACTTCATTTCTTCCAATACTTCTAAATTATATAATCTGAATCCGCATTGTGAATCAAGGATATTCTGCTTTGCTGCCCGCGATACGATCCAACTGGTAAGTGTATTACTGCAAATGCGGTGAAACGGCATTTTTTTGTGCGAGAAATCCCTCTTCCCAATAATTAGTTCCAGATCAAGTTCATTTTGTTTCTGCATAAAGTCAGGAAAATCCTCTGGTTTGTGCTGCAAATCACTATCTATTGTAAATGCAAATTTATAGCCTTTCTCTGCAGCCGCTTTAAAACCAACCTGTAATGCATTACCTTTTCCGCAATTAGCTTTTAGATCTATCAGATTTACACCAATCTTTTTGCAAACCTTTTTAGAATTATCCTCCGATGCATCATTAACTGCAAATATGCTTTTTGATGGGAAATATCCCGCAATCCTCTTAAATAATTCCGGCAAATATTTTTCTGAATTATATATGGGAACGACAACTGCTGTATTCTTCCAAT
>JAUVLU010000048.1 GCA_030600585.1 Candidatus Cloacimonadota bacterium
TAACCGATGAAGACTACACAAAAAAACCATTCTGGTATAAACTCGCAGTTAAAGTTGCACGCCTGCTCGCACCGGTACAGTAGAATATAAAAGATAAAAGCAGAAAGCAGAAAGCAGAAAGCAAAAAGCAAAAAGCAAAAAGCAGAAAGCAAAAAGCAGAAATAAAAGATAAAAGGAAAAAGGAAAAAGGAAAAAAACCACAGATGATACTGATTTTCACTGATAATAATAGTTCTAATTCAATTGTCCCGGATTTGACTTTACCTTACAAATTAAATGAAATAAATTGCCACAAAGACTCTAAGACACAAAGGACACTATAAAAAAATAATAACCACTGATAGACAATGATTTTCGCTGATGATAAAAGAAGAGTTTCGTATCAATATAGTTTTTCTCGGTAGTCCCGGCTAACGGGCAGTTCAGTCTGTTCTTTATCGGTTAGTTTTACCACCCATTTACGTGAAGATAATTTAAATACTTCACCGATATATTTTCGATTGACCAGACTGCTTCTATGTAATCGTAGGAATCCCACTCCTAATTCATCTTCCAGCTCAGTCAGGGTTTTACTGATCAGGTATTTTTTTTGGAAGAGATGAATTTCTGTGTATTTATTATCAGCTTGAAGATAATAGATTTCGTCCGAATCAATAAATATAATGCGATTTGAAATATGCACAGCAAGTCGAGGTGTAGCGGGTTTAGCCATATCACATATCAGATTTTGCATCATGTTTTGCCATTTGGTATTTTGCTGAAAATGTTCCAGTTTATCGATGGCTTTCTGCAGCGTTTGATTTGAAATTGGTTTAAGCAGATAGTCGATAGTATTCGAATCAAAAGCACGCAGGGCATGTTCGTCGTAGGCTGTAGTGAAGATAATTAGCGGCAGATAATCCAATTTAGATAGAACCTGAAATCCATCTAATCCCGGCATTTGAATATCCAGAAAGACAAGATCGGGACGTAATTTGTTAATTTTTTTCACTGCTTCGATGCCGTTTACCGCTTTACCGATAATAGTAATTTTATCTTCAAAACTTGTCAGTAATCTTTCCAGTTTTTGCATAGCGATAGATTCATCTTCTACCAGAACTGCTTTATAGATCATTATTTTCCATCCTGTTTTATTACAATTTCTGCCAGTGTACCGGTTTCAAACGGGATAAGTCTGAAGCTTGCTTTTCCCTGGTAATGAATATTTAGAAGTTGAGTCAGGGTTTTTATACCGAATCCTGTTTTGTACTGATTTGGTAATGGGCTGCCGGTGTTGAAAACAGAAAGCACTGTATTCTCCGCTTTATTTCCAATCTTAAGTTCTACTTTACCCCCGTTCAACGCTGTAGAAATTCCATGCTTGATGGCATTTTCTACTAAAGTTAAAAGTAACAGAGGCGGTAACTTAAAGTTATCTACTTCATTAGAAATGGAGAAATCCAGCCTTTCTCCGAAGCGGATCTTTTCAATTTCCAGGTAATCCCGTATTGCCTCAATCTCGTGGTTCAGATCAATTTCAGAAATGTCAGCCGCACTCAAAGTATAACGTAATAATTCTGAAAGTTGTTGCAGCATGTTATCTGCTTTTTCCGGGAACGAATGGATCAATCCCGAGATCGAGTTTAAGGTGTTAAAGAGGAAATGAGGATTTATCCTGGTACGCAGCGAAATGAGTTCCGCCTGAGTACGAGCCTGTTTCTCTTCCAACCACTGAATCTTGCGAGTGTGGATTCTTCCCAGAAGGATGAAAAGTCCATAAGCGCTAATGCCAAAAATCAGACTAATTGAAAGGAAAAAGGTAAGATTGGCGGATTTGAAAAATGATATTTGATAACCATATAAATAGGACACGATTCTGGTTCCCAGAACTCCACCCCAGATACTTGCCAGTAAAATAGTCATGAAAGCACTAATGATCTTAAGCCATTTACTTAACTTGACAATATCCAGTAGATGAAGGGAAAAATAGATGGAGCAGCCGATACAGTTGGAAAAAATCCAATCAATTTGGAAAAGTTTGAATTTACCTACTTGATTACCCGATTCAAATAATATGGTAATGAGGATACTTATAACGAGATTAACCAGAAGGAGGATTCCCAACTTTTTGGGACTAAAGGCGTCTTTCAATATTTTAGATCTCATGACTTACTTCCTAATTAATACTGATTGTGAGTCAATATTTTTTAACGAGAAATCCAATTTACTACCAATTTGGGAATAAGAAAATTGCCGCTGTTTGTACTGAATTCTTTATCTTTTTCCAAATCGATTTCCAGATTCCGTTCCACATATTGAACATGAGGCCAATGGCAGATTTCGGTGTGAATTGTGAATTTGTTACCTTTTACAGGATTACCATTGAAATCGGTGAAATCCCAATAAAATTGATGCTTCCCACAATCTATACTTGCTCCGGTTACAGCTTCTATATTGCGGAATTCGGAGCTTTCTGCCCAACGGGGAAGATGCATCTGCTTATCTTTGACATGAGCCGCAAACCCTGAAATATAGATAGTCTTGATATAGTTTCCTGCTTTATCTTCAATCCAGACTGCGGTTTGTGGTGGAATCTGATCACGATAGCCCAGAGTCATCTCGATCTTCAAATAATCTCCTTCTGGCTTTGGTTGATCAATGGGGCTTTTTGTAGTTATAAACAGAGGAAGGAGTTTTTGTTTTTCCTCATCAGTTCCTGCATTATAACCAGCTTCAGCCAGAGTATAAACTTGATGCATCTCTTTTGCTTGTTTCAGAAGATAGCTGGATTGACCCTTTATTTCATTGCTTTTACCATATTCTGAAAGATAGGTTAAATCTTCGATTCCTGTATCCAGGCTGTTTACAAAAAATGGTAGATTAATAGCTACCGACCCACGTAAAAAGCGAATTTCATCATCACCCGGAGTCAATTCTACACAATGGGAAAGCACCTCGAAAACTTCATGTGCCAGAGAAGCGCGGAGGGTAACATCCTCGGCTATAGTTTCATCGTAATCCTGTCCGGCAATATTTCCCAGAGTGCGAGCATAGATCAGATACAGTTCCAGATTAGTAGAATCCTGCTGGGCGGCGATCCTGAAGTTATGCAAAGCTTCCCTCGGTTGACCATTTTCTAGGTATTGCATTGCTTTTTGGTAACTGTCTCCAGATTCTTCGGTGGCAGATTTGGCAGTTAATTTTTCATATTGGGCTTTCGCATCCTTATAATATGAAGAATCTTTTCCATACATCACGATAAATTTGAAGTTTGATTTTGCTTTTTCCTGCTCTTTGTTTTTAAGATACCCCAAACCTAAATAGTAGCTGGAAGTAAGGTAGATTTGAGTATTTTCTCCATAACGATTTTGAATGAATTCCAGATCGATTATAGCCTGTTTCAATTTTCCCATAAATTTGGGAACGTTAACGCCCAGTATCCCGCGATAGAGAGTTGCATACATGTGTCCCGGCTCGATTTCTAATGCTTTATCATGTTGTTTGAAAGATTTATCGGAGAGCATTCCCGCTTTCAAGAAGCTGGCTTGTCCTGCCAACTGGCTAAGATATAAACCATATTGTGCGTAAGCATCGGCAGATTTGGGATGTTCGGTGATTGCACTTTTCATGATTTCGGCTGCTTGTTTCAGGTTACCGGATTGTGCAGCAACCTGAGATTTGGACATGTATTCTTCTACCGTTTCGGCAAAGAGCATAGAACTTAATCCAATGATTAATAAAAATAATTTTTTCATTTTTTTTCCTCCTGTTTATCTGGTTTGGAAGTTAACAGGAAAGTATGGATCAGTCAATTTTAGAACGATGAAATGGCAATTTATTGGTGTGAATTGACAATTAAAGTTGCACGCCTGTTAGCACCGATACAGTAAAACATAAAAACAAAAAGCAGAAATCAGAAAGCAGAAATAAAAGATAAAAGTAAAAAGGGAAAAAACCACAGATAACACTGATTTTCGCGGATAATAAAAATCTAACTCAATTGTCCCGGATTTGACTTTACCTTACAAATGAAATGAAAAAAATTGTTACAAAGACTCTATGCCACAAAGGACACTATAAAAGAATTTAACCACTGATAGGCACTGATAAACACAAATAAAAGATAAAAGATAAAAGATAAAAGGAAAAAGGAAAAAAACCACAGATAACACTGATTTTCGCTGATGATAAAAGACTAAAAAATTCCCAACTCCATTCTCCGCCAACTACCGGATTATGAAGTCGGGTCTTTTCACCATTAATTCCTAATTGAAAAAGCTTATAGCGTTTTCAATAGTTCTTCCACAGCTCTTTTAAGTTGAACATCATCATCATTAATGATCTGCTGTGGTGTTGGATCAACAAATATATCGGGTTGTGCTCCATTACCTTCCATATTTTTACCTGTTGGAGTGTACCATCCTGTGGAAGGCATACGCATACTTGAACCGTCCATAAATGTATAATGTCCTGTTCCGATAACCGAACCGCTGGTAGGCATTCCGATAACAATTCCAAGTTCTAATTGTTTGAATAAAGTTGGGAATATTTCAGCATCGGAGAATGAATTCTCATTAATAAGCAAAGCAATTGGAACATCGACTGTATTTCCCGGATTTTTATATTTCACTTTACCATCAAAATGTCTGTAGGTACTTAATGCGTATGGTTTTTTAGTTAGAATTTCCACCAGCCAATCGTGAATATATCCGCCGCCGTTATTTCTCACATCGATTATCAAAGCTTCCTTTTCTACATTTTCGGCAAAAAGGTCTTGAACAAATCTGGTATAACTCGTGTTATTCATACTCTGAATATGGAGATAGCCTATTTTTCCATCAGATAATTCTTCAACTCTTTCTCTTCGTTCTTCCACCCAGTTATCATAATAAAGCCGATAATTTTCACGGTAACTCAATCCTTTTACAGTAACCACTTTCATCCCGTCATCGCACAAGATCCCCAGCTTTATCTTCTCACCAATTTTATTTTTGAAGTGAGATAGAATATCCATACCTTTGCCGATCTCTTTTCCATCTACAGAAAGCAGAATATCTCCCGCTTTAATGTTATGCGGCTTGTTTAATTTAGACTTTTTATAGATCTTTTTTATCTTGATCCCGTCTTTGGGAAAATCTCCATAATCGAGTTCTATTCCGCAATAAGCAGTATTATAAATTTTATATTCGGAGTCTTTACGCTGATAAAATCCGGTATGCGATGCATTCACTTCACCTATCATTTCATCAACTATCTTTTTTAGAATAGAAGGATCATCCGCAAATTTGAGATATTTGGAAAAATTTTTCTTCGCTTTCTTCCAATCTACACCGTGCATATCAGGATCATAAAAACCTTTACCAAATTCAACCCAGACCTGCTGGAAAATATCCTTATTTAGTTGGAATTTATCGTAGGAATATTTGTAATCCATTTCAATAAGTTCTGCTTTTTTCCCTTTTTTTGGAGTAAGTTTGTAAAGTTTTTCTTTGAGAATATAATAGAAAACCTTTTTCTCTTCGTTAAATTTCAAATTTCCTGGAGAAGTAGAAATAGAAGTTATCAGTTTATCACTTTCACCGGTATAATCTGCTTTTCGCAAAGTGAATTTTTTGTTATTGTAATTCATATAATAAAGCGTTGAATCATCTTTTACATGTGCTATTATGTTAATCCCCGGTTTAGAAATTATTGTAGTAATCCTATCGGTAAATCCTTCTGTGTCTATTTTTAGGGGATCTTTCTTTTTCTCATCTTTTTCTTTCTCGTCCCGCTTTAGCGAAGCTGGATCTTTATCTTTCTTATCATCGTCTTTCTTCTCTGCCGGCGGATCGATGATATCTTTCCAATTGTCTTCTTCATCATAAAAATCCTTTCGAGCTAACAGATCAGCCCTTCTTATATTCCCGTTTTCACTAAAGAAAGCAGATTTATTATCCTTACCCCAGAAGAAACCGGTCAACCAGCCATCAAAATTATAAAGCAGCTCTTTTTTATTTTCTTCGAGATCATACAAATAAATATGTTGGGTCCATTCTTCCGGACGTATTTCCATGTAAAGAGCAAATTTTTCATCGGGGCTTATCTTCATATTATTAAACACATATTGATCGCTGATAATTGTGTGAATGTTATTTACCATACTGTCTGCTATGGCAATCTGATGTTTTTTGTCATCTTCGGAAAATCCGATTGCTATGGTATTTCCTTCCCGCATGATCCAATTAATGTATTTATCATCGCTCCACTCGATCTTTTCAATATTGCCGATATTCTTGATGTTAACTTTGTAAAGTTGCAATTTGCCCTCGATCCTTTTTGTAAAGATGATCGTTTGATTATCGCTTAAAATTTCAATATCCGCAATTCCTTTCTGATCATGCGTTATTTGTTTTACGTCTCCCCCTTTTTCGGGAACTGCAAAGAGATCGAATTTGTATGAGAACACAACAAGTTTTCCATTATCGGAAATATCATAATTGTAAGCTGAATTCTTCACATCTTCTTTTTCTATCAGGTTCACATAGCAATCCTGACCTACTTCTATTTCCAGCTCAGATGATTTCTGTGTAACCGGATCAAATTTCCATAAAGTATCGAATCGCTCGAATACAATACGGTCGTTCAATTTTGCAATGGCAACGTTTCGGACTGACCATTTTTTGAATTTTGTAAGCTGTTCACGCTTCTGGAAATTGTTATCGCTAACTTTATAAAGTTGGAAAACATCGCCGTCGGAAGCGGCAAAATAAACATCATTGGAAATTGAAGAATAAACAGGATACTGCTCGGTGAGATCGGTTTCCGTTAATCTTGTGTATGTATTTTCTTGTAGGTCATACACCCATAATTCACCGTTAAAACTGCCTGTATAAGATTCACGGTAGATTTGCCCTCTTTTATCAAAGATAATTTTATTACCATCCTTATAAATAGATGCATTCTTTCCGGCAAATGCTGTTAACTCCTCATAAGAACCGTCCAATTTCACTACATAAAAGATATAACCCTTTCCTGTTTCATAACCACGAACAAGTAGTGATTTACCGTTTGGAAACCAGTCTACAACATGCAACCCTTCTTTATGAATTACGTTCGTTTCTCCTCCGTCTAATGTATAAAGATAAATGCCTGTCCATCCATCTCTATTGGAATTGAAAGCGATCTTTTTGCCATCGGGTGAGAATTTTGGATACCATTCGTCAGCAGCCGTAGAAGTAATACGTTCAGCTTCTCCACCCTCAAAAGGAACAAGCCACAGATCACTTTTATAAACGAAACAAATTTGTTCACCATTTGGAGATATGGCAGGCCAGCTCATAAAATGCGGTTCTACAGCAAACAGCATCGTAATAAATAGTAAACTAAGAATAATAATTATCTTTTTCATTTTTTTCCCCTCTATATTTTTGTTAATAATTTATTTAAGCCAAATGCAGGACGTATCATTCTGATGCGTCCAAAACATTTTGGTTCAATCCGTCAGTTTCCGGAATGAACCTGCTTTAGTCTTTATCCGTGCTTTTCCGTGTTCATCAGTGAGCTTTCTTATCTTTTTTAATAATTTCTTCATAAGCAGCTTTCACAAATGGATCCTTCTCATCTTTCATAAGATCCTCAAGCCACTTCTTTTTCCTTTCATCACAATTTAAATATATTGCTTTCACGGCTTCTGCACGAATACGTTCATCAGAATTTTTTATAAGTTGAATAAATAACTTTTTTACCCTTTTGTGCTGCCTTTTATATTCAACTCTTGTGCTGTCGGCAAATTTATGATCAATATTCGATAGAGTTCTTATCGCCAATTCAGGATAATCAAGTTTTTCATTTTTTATTTTGTAATATAACACTCGTGAAGTATTCAGATCCGCCAGATCAAAAAGTGCGGTTATTGCAGCAGAACGAACAGT
This sequence comes from Candidatus Cloacimonadota bacterium, assembly GCA_030600585.1. Lineage (GTDB taxonomy): Bacteria > Cloacimonadota > Cloacimonadia > Cloacimonadales > TCS61 > Tenebribacter. Next base: position 7,893 of record JAUVLU010000048.1, read on the forward strand.
GAATATTTTATCATCAAGTGCACTTATCAGTATTTCATTCGCTGTTTCATCTTTTAATTTTTTTAAAGCGGCAATCACACTTAATCTGCAAAGTTCATCTTCATCATTTATAAAGCTGGAAATAATACCGGTTGCATTTCTATTGCCAATACTGCCCAATGCTCCGATAAGACTTCGTTTTAAATAATCGTATTCATCATTATTCAGCATTTCAATCAGCGGAGAATGAGCCGGTTCATATTTTGCAACTCCCAAAAACCGGATTGAATTTGACTGGATCTTTTTATTTTCATCTTTGATCTTCGTTAATAATATCGGTGCAATTGAATCGGGAAATTCTTTTGTGATCTTATCGATCAATCTGAGTTCCAAACTGCAGTTAGTGCCCAGTTTTTTATCACAGATATATTGCACCGCTTCTCCCTCTCTTTGCAAAAAAGCTTTCTTAGCACGTGCTACTTTCTTTTTGTTAGAACCCACTTCCCATAAAGATGCTTCTTCAAATAATTTTTCTATTGTCTTCAACGAATCTTCTGCGGTCAGAATTATCTCTTCGATTGTTTCTTCATCAGGTTTTGTAACCACATCTCTTGCCAGATCGATCCCGATTCCCCAGCCGTTATGTGTCCATAATCCACCGTCTTTGGCAAGTGTGTTACGTGAATATCTATCTTTCCCTTCCAGATCCATGAATATTCCGCAACCGGCAAAACCTCTTGCCCATCTCACGGAACCAAAACTGTGATCTTCCCAGGTTGAATACATATCATTCCCTAATTTATCTATGAATAACGCAAATGAATTTGTCAGTGATATTCCATAACCGCCGGATACAATATAGTTGTCATCACCATTTTCATCGACGAGCATAGCAACTGAAAGATCATGAGCAGTTCCACCAACAACACCGTTTCGGGAATGATATTGATCATCTCCGCCCTGTTCCCACAAAGCTCCAACCGAAAGATGAATTCCGGCACCTTGAGCGTATTGTGCAGCATTATAAGAATCATTCCCACCGCCATCTACCAAAATTCCCAACGAATACCAGTAGGAAGAGCCTTCGCAGAAAACTTCACCATCATAAAAATCATTTCCACCTTCATCATATAACACACCAATCCCGCCGCCTGCTCTCGGACGCCATCCCATTCCAAAACCGTGACTGAAGGATTGGTAATCGTTTGGCAAAAGCGGTGCATGAAGATAAGCTCCTCCGGTTCGGTATGTATCATCTCCACCGGTATCGTGCAGAATGCCGTAACCAAAGGTCGAACCGAATCCCTGCGCCCAAAGTTTTGCCAGATATCTATCGTCGCCTTCACCTATATCTCGTAAAATTCCGATACCGTAATGTCCTGCTCCCTGAGTGAAACAGCCGCCTCGATAATCATCTTCTCCTGCATTATCAACCAGAATTCCAATTCCGCATAAACCTGATCCCAAAGAATAATGAGTTCCGCGGTAAACATCGTTGCCATTCATGTCATAGAGAATTCCAATTCCTAAAAATCCGGAACCCATGCCGATAGATCTTTCTTCGTTTGAATAAAAATCGTTTCCTTCAAGGTCGATAACAAATGAATATGGATTCCCAAGAATACCTAAAGCTCCTCCAGCACGGCATCTGTATGTGTCATCACCACCGGTATCGATGATGAAGGCAAAATCACGTGAGTAAACATTCTCACCTTTCCCGCCAATGATAAGTTCTCCATATTTTGTTTGAGCATAATGCAATATTTCACCTTGAACACCTTCGATATTTCCACGATATACCATTTCTGAATTCTCAAAATTCTCAAGGTTCAATTCTTCTATTGCACTTAAGAATATCAAACCGGCTATATGCAAAGAAGTCCGGTCAAGTTTCTTCAGAATATCAAGAAGTCTGTCTTTATCTACTGAGCGGGAAGTATTAGCATAAACATTAAATTCCTGCTGCCAGCTTCCTTTTAGAGCTATATCTTCTGTGTCATCTTCCCCGCACCATAAATTTGGTGCCGACATAATAAGATCATGTAGTTCCAGAGTATCAAGTTTGGAATAAAATTGTTTTCGGTAAGGTTCTGCCTGATCAAACGCATTTATAATGATGTCTTCCGGATTTTCTGAGTCTGTAGATTTATATTCAAAAGTTTCATTAATTTCAATATCAAGTTGTTTTGTTATATATTCAGTAAGGTCTTTAATACTGCTATCCTTCGTAATATTAACAGTTTCTTCAACATACTCTGGAAGTTCTAAAGGATTATCCAGCAGATAATCTATAATCTCAAGTTTAAAGGTATCATCCTTTGCCCATGCTTTTTCAAAACCAAGCTCATGACGTTCCAAATGAAGATAACTCAAACACGAATCAAGTACGGTTGTACTCAGGGAATCCAATATTTGTGCTGAGAGTATAATCGGCAAAAGATGAATACAGATCATCAAAGTTATAATTTTTTTAAGCATTCACTACCTCAGTAATATTTTTACTTTGGATTCCGCATAAAGATTATTCTCTAATAAGTCAAATTAAAAGATTAGAAACAAAATAAATTCTTCTTGATTAATTATTCATATTTTAATTTATGTACATGATCAAAGTATCAAGGAATATAAATATGAAATATATTTTAGTATTAATTATGCTTATTTGTTCGTCTTTTGTCTCTGCCAAAGTCATTGCCGAAGTAGGAGTTTATAATATCACCTCGGCAGAGCTTCAAAAAGAGATGGAAGATTATGAGAATAAGTATCAGTATTCTTACAGCACTATCAAGCGGTTAACCCTTTCTAACCTTATCGATAAATATCTCATCAAGAATTATGCATTGGAGAAAAGAATTTATGTTGATGATTCTGAATTAGAAGCATTTTTTGTTCATCAGGTGGGAGATCTACCAAGGTTTCAAACAAATGGAAATTTTGACAGGAATAAATTCCTTAATTTTAAAAATACAACAGAGGGCAGAAATATCATAAACGCAATGAAGGAAGAGATCCTCATTACGAAAACAAAGATCATTCTGGAAAAATCCTTTAACATTTCTGAAGATAAACTGCTGAAACAATATTTCATGGAAAATACAAAAATCGATCTTGGCTATGCGATAATAGATAAACAGGATGTAGATTTTGAAAAAGAAAACTCACCCGGGAATTTTGATTGGTATTACAAACTTCATAAGCATAAATACAACCGAGAAGAGAAAATTAAGTTAAACATCTTTGTAGTTTTGAACGAGGAATTTAAAGAAACTGTTAAGTCGGTTGTGAGCAGAAAGATAACAGCAATGATATTGGCTGATAATACACTCAATGCAGAGAATACAGCAAAATTCCGTGATGAATTTTCAAAAGAAGAAACCGGAATTTTAGCCAGACAAAAAGCACACCAAATAACTGAACTTCTCCAAGCAGGAGCGAATATTTCCCAACCCATTATAGAATCATCTTATCTCGGAAGAAATGATAAACTCGGAGATTTACCGGAGGTTATTCTAAACAGTGCTTTTGAATTGGATGAAGGTCAATTTTCCGAACCGATTAATATCGGTAATGGATATCTTGTTTTTTCTGTAATCGATAAGAAAAAAGTTGCCCGAAAAGATGAACTGGCAATCGCAAATACGATCTGGCGGGAATACAAAGAAAAAGAAACAAATAAAACAAACGATGTGTTCCATAGACAATATTTTGAAGAAAATTTTGAAAAGTTCATTATCCCTGCTGCAATTGTAACCAAAGTTGAAATTTCAAATCCCTCTCTCTTTTCTTCAACCAGCAAAGAAGAGTATCAACAGAAGATAAAATACCTGTTGGAAAGAAATGCCGATGACGAATATCAAATAGCCCAAATTGTAAAAGAATATAATCTCTCAGAATTTAAAGAAAGCATTTATCTTGAGAAATTTGAAAATCTCGATATTATTGATGATATGATCGCTATCAGGATAAATCGTGAAGAAAACTGGGGATTCATACCAATTGAGAAAAAGTATATTTTCTACAAAGCTCTCTCCTTTTTCCCTGAATTTATTCCCAGTTATAAGAGGATCAGTGATCAACTCCCAAAATTCATCACCTATTCCAAAGAGGACAGCATTGACTTCAGTAATTATTATGATTCTCATAAAAGAGATTTTCGCACACCTGACAGCTTACAGATCGGCGGAGTTATTCTGTCAGTACAAAATGAATTTAATCGTATTGAAAAAACTATTCCAGATAGTGAGTTGAAGAAGATATATAATGAAAGAATGAATGAATTTTATCGTGAAAGATCTGTAAAATTCAATTATATCTTCACGCATAACTTCGAATTAGCAAAAACAATTTCCAAACAGGCTTCTGATGAAATCGATATCTCATTATTAGAAATGGTTTTTGGCTGTAAAAATTCATTACCTAAAAATAAGATCATACCATACGATGAATTACCCGAGCAGATAAATTCAGCACTTTCTAAGATCAATACCGGTAATTGGTCTCAACCGATAAACTATGACAACGGCTGGATCGTTTTACATAAAATGCAAAGCTATAATGCGGGGATCATATCCTTTTCCGGGATTAAGAGCGAGTTGCGCAAAGAAGCTCTATATTCTATTGCAGATAACATGGCATATTCACAAGCAAAAATTGTTTTTGATTCTACAACTTACTTTTCTCATCTTTCAAAATATGTTGATAAATCGGATATTTTTATAACTGAATTTCAAGATGCAAAAGAGGATTTTGATATACTTGGAGATGTTTCAAATTATAGAACAGAACTCTTAAGAATGTGGAAGAATGAAAAATATTCCGGGATAATTAAACTCGATGATGCTTACGCTGTTATCTTTCAATTAAATATCAATCGATCTCATCAACTTACATACGAACAGGCTTTACCACAAATAATTGAGATACTGAATTCTAAGAAAAGATTTGAATATGCTAAAGCTAATGTAGCTGAAATAAAAGATAAAATTGCTGCCGGTGCAAATCCTGATTTATTACTTTATTATCTGGGTGGTTGGAATGTTATCTCCGAATTGTCGCTCACAAGCAAAATCCCGGGTGTAGATTTCAGTGAAGCAATATTCGATGATATTTTAAACCATAAGGAAGGTTATTGCAGTTCGGTAATTCCGATAAACTCCAAGAAACTTCTTTTTTATAAACTTCTGCAATTGAAGCGACCTTCCAAAAATGACTTCTATCTGGATCGGAAATACTATGAAAAAAAATTCCTAAAGAAGGAATTTAATAAATGGAAAAATAAATATAAGGTGAAGATCGGAGTGAATTTGAAATAATGATTTGATTTTCTGATATGCATATTATTATATATACAATTTGACACTAAAATAATGAATTATTATATTTGTGTTAAAAAATAAAATGATTGGAGAGATAGATGAAGAAAAGAATATTGTCATGGTTCGCAATTTCTTTTCTATTTACGATTTTAAATGCGACCTCAATATTTTCATTATTTAGAGTTCGCTATTATAATAATAAATGAAAAAAATAATCGGACTTCTAATAATTTCAATCATTCTTTCTGCAAACGTTCATGCTGAAAAACCGATAGATGAAAAAGTAAATTTCCTTCCGGAAGGAGATAGAGCTGAATATCTTTTTGATCGCGGACTGGGTTATTATAATTTAAATCAATATTCAAATGCTCTTGAATTTCTTAAACAAGCTTCGAATATCTACACGAATAAAGATGACAAGCCAAATATGGCCAGATGTTATAATAATATTGGCAACATTTACAACAAATTAAGTATTTTTAACAAAGCAATGAAATATCATCTGCTCTCTTTAGAATTGGAAGAAGAATTAAATGAAAAAGAAGGAATAATAAGTTCCTTGAACAATATCGGTAATGTTTTAAGAAATATTGATGAATTTGATCAGGCTTTGGGATATTACCAAAAAGCACTTAATCTAAGTTATGAAATCCAAGATAATAAAAGCATTGCAATAACCCTGAACAATATTGGAAATATTTATCTTTCACAAGAGAACTATGAGAACGCACTAAATTTCTATAATAGATCACTTATTTTGAAAAAGGAATTAAAAGATGATTTCGGTATTGCAACATCCTATAATAATATTGGAATTTCATATCAAGGATTGGGTTCAACTACAAAAGCTCTGGAAAATTACAGTATATCTCTGGATATGATGAAAAAGCTTAATAATGGGGATGGCATCGCATCATCTTATTTTCACATCGGAATTACATATTATGAAAAGAATAACGTAAACAAAGCTTCCTATAATTTAGAAAAAGCTCTTGCCTATGCTCAGAATTATGATAATAGACAGATCATGATCTCCTGCTATAAAATTCTAGCAGAGATATATTCCAAACAAAGAAATTACCTAAAGGCATATCTCGCTATGAAGCTTTATGCTCAGATAAAAGATGATCTGGTTTCCGTACAAACACAAAAAGCCGTTACAGAATTACAAATACGCTATGAAACAGAAAAAAAAGAAAAAGAGATCGAACTTCTAAAGACAAATGCTTCCATTACGGATTATCAATCCAAAGAAAATGAAATGTTTATGATCATTCTTGTAATTATTCTTATTGCTGTTGCAGTATTGGGATTTTTCTTCTATTTCCAATTTAGACAAAAAGCACATTCTAATAAAACTATAGAAGAACAAAATACAAAGCTCACGGAAGCTTACAATAAAATGGAGGTACTTGCAAAAACCGATATACTTACCGGCCTCTCTAATCGACGTGATATGTATCAGAAGATCAAGCATGAAACTGATCGGTTTGAAAGAAATGAAAAACCATTTGCTATTTTGATGGGAGATATTGATAATTTTAAGAAAATTAATGATACTTACGGTCATGATGCCGGTGATCATGTTCTTACCTCTATTGCTTCAGTTATGATCTCAACTGTGAGAAAACAGGATATTGTAGGTCGTTGGGGTGGTGAAGAATTTCTATTACTGCTTCCGGAAACTAATCTTGATGGTGGTAAAAAGATCGCGGAGAAATTAAGAGTGAAGATCAAAAATGAATCGATGCATTATAAAAATCATGTTCTTAATGTAACAATAACAATTGGAGTTAGCGTTTATAACCGAATCCATGATGTAAATGAAAGTATTAAAAAAGCCGATAAAGCAATGTATCTTGGAAAGATCAGAAATAAAAATTGCGTCGTAATATCAGATAAAGTTTAGTGGTATTAGAAATAAAAGGAAGAGAGAAGAATATGGAAGAATTCATTAAGGAAATTCCAAAAGCTGAATTACATTTGCACATTGAAGGAACTTTTGAACCCGAATTAATGTTTGAAATTGCCAGCCGAAACGATATTGATCTCGATTATAAAAACATTGAAGAATTAAAGAAAGCCTACAATTTTTCTAACCTTCAGGAATTCTTAGATATTTATTATGCAGGCTGCAATGTTTTGATTAATGAAGCTGACTTTTATGATATGACCATGGCATATTTAAAAAAAGCAAAAGAACAAAATATCCTTCATACGGAAATCATGTTCGATCCTCAAACCCACACTGACCGGGGTATATCATTTGAAACTGTTATTAATGGAATTCATAAGGCGTTAGCCGATGCAGAAGCTAAACTCGGAATTACATCAAAACTCATTATGTCATTCTTGCGTCATCTTCCTGAAAAAGCTGCATTTGAAACATTGGAACAGGCTAAGCCCTTTAAAAAATGGATCGATGCTGTAGGTCTGGATTCCTCTGAACTGGGACATCCGCCTTCCAAATTTGAAAGAGTGTTCCAAAAAGCAAAAGAAGAAGGATACCTCGTTGTTGCTCATGCCGGTGAAGAAGGTCCGCCTGAATATATAACAGAAGCTTTGGAATTATTGCAAGTTGATAGGATCGATCATGGCAACAGAAGCTTGGAAGATATAAATGTTGTAAACAACCTCGTCGAACGAAAAATGGCACTAACGGTGTGTCCGCTTTCCAATCTTAAACTTCAGGTTGTAAAAGATCTAAAAAAACATCCACTAAAAAAAATGCTCGATAAAGGTCTTTTTGTTACAATTAATTCTGATGATCCTGCTTATTTCAGCGGTTATTTAAATGAGAATTATATTGAGATACAAAAAGCTCTCGATCTCTCAAAGGAAAATATAATACAGCTTGCCGACAATTCATTTAAAGCTTCTTTCTTGAGTGAAACAGAAAAAAACAAAATGCTGGAAAAACTTAAAGAATTTACAAATTAATAGGAAGTTATAAACAACGAACCTGTCTTCGGCAAGAACAAACAAATGATAATGAATAATCAAAGTAAAAAAGAAAAACAACGAACAATAACAAACGAGAACGAACAAAAGAATGGTGAACAATTAAAGTAAAAAATAGCAGAGAACCTGTCTTCGTCCCGAAAGCATTCGGGACTACGCCAAGGCAGGCAAAAATAAACATTAAGCACAAAAATTCTTAGACACTGAGAAAAGTAATTGATCAAAAAGCAAAAGAGACAATAGTGACAGCAGTGAAATAATTATTGATTAATTTTTTGTTTGACACAAAAACCCGATTTTTTGTTGAGTCCACATTGCGTGGCGGGATAGCTCAGTTGGTAGAGCAGAGGCCTGAAAAGCCTTGTGTCCCCAGTTCAAGTCTGGGTCCTGCCACCATTTTTTTATTAAGCTTGTTTCTATATTTTCTTCTATTTATCTTTAATAATAGGTTTAACTTTCTTTGGTACAATCAAGTAAATTATATAGGCTGGAATGAAACCAATTATGAGTGCTATATATGGAGATGTTATATAATTCTTAAGAATGAAAAATATAGAAAGAAATATAATTCCAAAAATTAAATTGTAAAGTATTATGATTGGGTGCCATTTAATTCTTGTTTTACAATTTGAACAAGTATAAATCTTAAATGGCGTACTTAAGTAATTCCATAAAAATGAAACTTTCTGTCCACAAACAGGACATTTTAACCGCTTAAAACCCATCTATCCTCCTACACTAGTTAAAACTCATAAAAAAACTTCTTTTATTCTTCATGCAATAATATTACAATGCATATTATTCCCACAACTACGGAAGCAAGGGGGTTAAACATATCTGCCAATATAATAGCAGCAACGTTCCAATGTAAAGTATCGTCTGTTGTCCCAAAGGCCCCTCTTCTCCAAATTTCAACAGCCAAACTATAAGATAGAACTTCATCAAAAGCCGCTACTATTGCAGTTGATTTCATATCGTCTAACTCAGCCACCAGATCATATGCAATCTGTGGGATCTCCTCAGCACCAAGAACTATATTACCTTTCAAGGTTTTATTGTTAATATCAATTTCCAGACCATAATTATCTCCAGAAATTAATGAACACCTTACTTCAGTATTATATTTACTATCGGCTGCGAATTTAGTTTCTAATATCATTTTGTC